>JARRQB010000255.1:0-5929 GCA_037382265.1 Gammaproteobacteria bacterium
GCCGATAGCCGAGCGCGGGGGTACCCAGGGCGTCGAAAACGACGACCCCCCGCACGGGTGACCACGAAACCCGCGTTCGACGTGTGCCCCTCGTTGTCCGGGCCCGGTACACCTGAGTGCCCGAGCACGTAGTAGACGGGGGCCCCGGGGACCTTGTGCAGGGTGAACGGCAGGCTCACGGGGCCGTAGGGCGTATCGACCGCCACGGCTTGTGCCGCCCAGAGCAGGCAGGCGAACGCCAGCGGGAAGCGCAGGCCCTCAGCGCATGTACGCATAGCCCTCCTCCTGCTGCAGTCGGACGATCTCGGCGTCGGCCATGGGTACCACTTCCACGAACCCGTGCAACTGGCCGGGCTCGTAGCCGTGGGCCGCGGCTGCGAGTCGGCAGACCCGGAAGCTCAGCGGCCCTGCCAGGGTGAGGCTCTGCGCGCGCTGCATCAGGTCGCGATACCTAGCAAGATTGCGGGTCGCGAAGAAGTTGATCTCATCGCCATGGAGCACCAGCACGATCGACGCACTGAAGGGATCGGCCCCGTACAGGTTGTTCAGGTAGCTCGCGCGATCGAGCACCTGTTCGAAAGACGCCACGTCGGCCACGGCCACGTCGTAGACCACTTTGCGGGGTGCGTAATCGGTGGACGTCGCTTCCGCCGTCCCCCACGGCGCGTCTGCGGCGAAGGCGGGCGACGCCAGGCAGGCCGCGAGCATCAGCCCGCAGCAGAGCAAGCGGCGGCAACCGTGCATGGCGCTCATGCCCCGGAACTTCGGGAGAAGGCGTCCATGGCGGAACGGACACCCCGACCGAGGTCGTCGAAGGCCATTTCCAGTCCCGCCTTGAGCTCCGCGGCCGCGACGTCGCCGGCGTCGCGCAGTTCGTCGAGCTTGCGTTTCGCGGCCTCCCGCTTCCCTTCCAGGTCATCGACCTGACTTTCCAAGTCCAGGCGCGCGTCGGCTTGTGCCTGCGCGGCCCGTGCCTTGAGCTTGTCGATGTCGGCTCGCCACTCGGCGAGCTGCGCTCGATACTTCTCCTCGAGTAACTGCTTGTCGGTCATGTCGTTCCTCCTCGGGACGGCTGAATGGCTTCTCACCCGGGCAGGCGTGCAAGGCCGGTGCCATCTCCCCCAGCACAAGGTCGATGCAAGTTCGAGGCGCGCGAGCAAGCCCTGCACGCACGCCTGCCACCGGCTACACTGCCAAGGTGGCTCAAATGCACCGGTCGCGGCTCAAAGCAGCCGGCGGGTCCCGGGCCGACCCGACCCGCCGTCAGACCCGCCCGACCTGGTACGTCGCTTGCAGCGGGCTTTGTCGCGTGACGCCCGCCCGGCTCGGTTGACAACTCGTTTCCCCGCAGGCATGCCCGACACCACCGACGACACCCAGTCAGTAACGAGCGGTGACCGCCGCGCCGCGACCGACCTGCCGGCGGTTCACGCCGCCCTGATGCGCGAGCAGCGCGCAGCCGCGCTGCGGGTCGTGACCGGTCGGCTGGCCCACCGGATGCGCAACCCGCTGGCGGCGATCCAAGCAGCCTGTGCCAGCCTGCGCGAGGAACTCGACGACCCGGATCAGGCGGATCGTCTCGAACAGGTCCTGCTGGAGATTCGCCGCCTGCTCGACATCATCGCCGTCGAGGTGCGCGCGGCCGAAACACTGCCGGAACGGGCGCGGCGTCTTCGCGTTCTCGACGAGGTGGAGCAGGTCCTGGACACGGTGCGCATCGCCAATCCCGCACCGAAGCGGTTACTGCTCACGCGCCGCACCGAATCGACGTGGCTGCTGCCGCGCCGATCCTTTCGCGTGGCGCTGCACGCCGTCATCGAGCACCTGATCCGCCTGCCGGGAATCGTGCGCGTGGAGCTGGCACTCACGGACCGAAGCGATCGGCTCGAGATCAGCTGTCGGGCGCTCGGCGAACACGACGAGGCGGAGCACCCGCCCGCCCTTCAGCAGGGTCCGCTCAACAACCACGAGAGCCTCGACCTCCTGATCGCCGAGCGCTTCGCTCGCGACGTGGGCGGCAGCCTCGTGCGATGGCTCTCGAACGGTATCGCTCAAACCGTCGTCATCCAGATTCCCACCGTCGATGGCTGAGACGCTGCTGATCATCGAGGACGAACGGCTGCTCGGCACCGAGTTGCAGCGCAGATTCGCGCGCCAAGGCTGGGACACGACCCTCGCCCGCAACCTGGACGAGGCCAGGCGCCGACTGATCGACGAGGCCCTGCATCCGCTGGTGGTCCTGGCGGACATGAACCTGCCGGACGGCAACAGTCTCGACCTGCTCGAGGAACTGCGGGACATTCCGGGTAACGTCACCGGTGAATGGATCATCCTCACCGCTTACGGCACCATTCCCGACTCGGTGCGGGCGCTGCGACTCGGGGCGCACGATTTCCTGGAGAAGCCGGTCGAGGACAGCCGACTCGAGCTGGCGATCACACGCGCCGGCCGCAGCGCCAGGGCGCAGCGGCGGCTGTCCCACGAGGCCGCCCAGCACGCGGCACGCTACGGCGTCGAGCGCTTCGTCGGGCAAAGCCAGCGGGCCGCCGAGACGCGCGACATGTTGGCGCGCCTGTCGCAGGCGGATGTGAGCGCACTGATCTTGCGCGGCGACACGGGCACCGGCAAAGGCCTCGCAGCGCGCATCCTGCACTACAACGGTCCTCGCGCCGGCGGCCCGATAGTCGAAGTGAACTGTGCCGCGCTGCCCGAGGAGCTGCTGGAATCGGAGTTGTTCGGTCACGAGGCCGGTTCCTTCACCGGCGCCAAGGGGCGGCGGGAGGGCCTCTTCGAACAGGCCCACGGCGGCACGTTGTTTCTGGACGAGATCGCCGAGATGCCGGCGGGCCTGCAGGCCAAACTGCTGCGCGCGGTCGAGGACCGATGGGTACGCAGGGTCGGCGGTAATCGAGAGATTCGGGTCGACGTGCAAATACTCGTCGCCACCAACCGCGATCTGGAACAGGCGGTTGCGGAGAACGCCTTTCGCAGCCGCTTGGAGGCGTACCGCTGGCCGGGCAACGTGCGCGAGCTGCGCAACGTTGTCGAACGCTGCGTGCTCCTTTCGCGCGGTCGCCGACTCGAAGAACGCTGGCTGCAGTTGGAGACGTCTGGCCCGGCGGGCGCCATCTTGGACGGCGACCGCATGTGCTTCCCGCTGGACGGCTCCATCGGGCTCGAGGAAATCGAGCGGCGGCTGATCGACGAAGCCCTGCAGCGGACCGGCGGCAACGTCACCCGCGCCGCAACCCTGTTGGGGTTGACGCGACAGACCATGCGCTACCGGATAGAGAAATACGCTATCGATTCCGCAGCGCACACCACCCGGGCCTGAGCGCTCGCTGGATAGCCGAAGGACGACCCATGCACGACGCCCCGCAGGAGAACAACGAGGAGCCGAACGCGGGCGCCGAGGAGCGCTTGGCAGCCGCGCTGGCCGGTATCGGCACCTGGTCGCTCGACCTCGCTACCGACGAGTTGCGCCTGGACCCGGTGCCCGGGGTCGAGAACCCAACGCAGCGCCCTGACGTCGTCGCGATCGGCAGACTGCTCGACCGCGTTCACCCCGACGACAGGCAGGAACTGCAACGGCGGCTGCGCGAGGCCGTCGAGAGCGATTCGGCGGCAGCGGTCGACGTCGAGTGCCGGCTGCTGCACGCCGGCGCCACCCACACCTGGCTCGCCCTGCGCGGCCGCGTGCTGCGCGACGATACAGGCAAGCCCGTCAAGCTTGCGGGCGTACACTTCGACAACACCGAGCGCAAGCGCGCCGAACAGGCGACGCTGCAGGCAACGCAGTCCCTGGAGGAGGCCAACCGTGCCAAGGACGGCTTTCTCGCCAAGGTCAGCCACGAGATCCGCACGCCGCTGACCAGCATCCTCGGCTACGCCGAACTGCTGCTGCAGCGCACTCAGGGGGAGCACGAGCCCGTCGAAGTGTCCGAGATTCTGAACAGCGGTCGCTATCTCGAGAACCTCGTGGACGATCTGCTCGATCTCTCACGTATCAGCGCCGGCAAGGTGGCAATCGACCCGCAGCCCGTGGAGGTGTTGACCCTGGTCCACGAGATCGAGTCCACGATGGCGATTCGCGCTGCCGATGCGGGGCTGACTTTGGCCAGCGAACTGGAGAGCGGAGTCCCGGAGGTCATACTCACCGACGGCCTACGGGTGCGCCAAGTGCTCACGAACCTGATCGGCAACGCCATCAAGTTCACGCCGGAAGGCGAAGTACACCTCGCCGTCGCGCCCGAGCAGATCGGCGGGACAGCTTGTGTGGTGTTCACCGTGCGAGATACCGGCAGGGGCATCGACCCCGATTGGCTGGCACACGTCTTCGAGCCGTTCCATCAGGAGGCACAGGGTGAAAGTAACCGGCGCGGCGGGCTCGGCCTGGGGCTCGCCATCAGTCAGCGCCTCGCAACCCTGTTGGGCGGTCGGCTGGAGGCCGAAAGTCGAGTCGGATCGGGCAGCAGCTTTCGCCTGATCCTGCCTGCCGCGACGATCGAAGCGCCGGACGACAGGCCGGCAGGAACGGATCCCGACACTTGCGCGTCGCCATCGCTGCGTGGTCGCATCATCGTGGCGGACGGGACCCCTGCCCTGCGGCGGTTGCTGCACGAATACCTGTCGCGCGCCGGCGCCGAAGTCGTCACCCGGAACAATGGCCGAGACCTGTTGGCCGCGCTCGAGGAGGCCCACCGGGCGGCCCGCGGTTTCGACGCGGCCCTCGTGGACCTGCACATGGGCGACCTCGACCTCCCCGCGCTGTTCTCGCTGGCCAATGAACGTGGCACGGCGCTTGCCGTCCTGGCCATGACGACCCACGCCACCCGCGAGGATCGACAGGCGTACCTCGACATGGGCTTTCAAGACGTCGTCACCAAGCCCTTCAGCCCCGCTAAGCTCCGCGCTCGCGTCAGCAAGGCGCTGAGCGACAAACGGCTCGCGATCGCACCGAAGCCAGCCGTTGCGCGGTTGGGGAAAGTGCTGGTGGTCGAAGACCACGAATCTCTGGCCGAACTGACGGCAAACCAGTTGCGCGACCTGGGCTACGACGTCGAGGTGGCGTTCTCTGCCGCTGCGGCGATGGATCGTGCACGGACCCTGTCCCCTGAAGCCATCGTGGTGGATCTCAGCCTCCCCGACATGGACGGGGTGGAACTGTGCCGAATCCTCCACCGCGACTTTGCCCCTGGCGGTTGCCGGGTCCTCGCTTACACTGGCAGCGAGGATGCGGGCGACCACGCGGCCCTGCAGGCAGCCGGGTGCGTCGGCGTGCTGGTCAAACCGGCGACCAAAGCGCAGTTCAGGGCCCTCCTTGCCCCCGACTGACGCACGGTGTCAGTCGCGCAACGGCGCACCACCCCGCGTAATGGCTTTCACCGGCATGCGTCTTGCGTGTAGCCAAGTACCTCAGATCGAGGAAATCACACCCATTGCTGGAGGACGAACAGCCATGAACGACACGACATCCGACAGATCCTTTCCCCACGCTCCACCGGAGTGGGCCCCGACGGACGCCGAGGCACTCGCCGCAACGGAGGACCTCGCCTTGACGCAGGACCACTGGGAAGCCCTGGAAGCGCTGCAGCAATACTTCGCCCGCAACGAGCGGCCCAACGCACGGGAGATCCATGACGCCCTGGACGAACACTTCCACGACCGGGGAGGCATCAAGTACCTGTACAAGCTCTTTCCCGGTGGACCCCTCGCCCAGGGCGGGCGCCTCGCCGGCGTGGAAGTGCCAAGCGGCGCCGAGGACAAGTCCTTCGGCAGCGTACAGTGACCGGCGGCAGCAGGACCACAAGCGGCTTCGGGAATGCGGGTAAGCGACGCTGCATGCGCGGCTCGAGGGCACCGCCGAGGCGACGCGGCCGAGGCTTCGGACCCTGCGGTTCAAGCCTCGGCCATGTCCCGAGGGTCGTGC
>JARRQB010000255.1:5979-8699 GCA_037382265.1 Gammaproteobacteria bacterium
CGTTGACCGGCCAGGCCGCCATCAGCCCGCAACTCAGGGAAAACACCAGCGACGTCCAGAACAGGGGCTCGACCAGGGTCGCGCTTCCGGCCAGGAAAAGATCGAGGCCGATGGCGACCACTTCCATGACCGTGATCGAGGCGGTTTCCGAGGTAAAGGCGTCCCATAGTGCGGTCCTCAGACCGACGCCCTCCTGCAGCAAGGGCCCCACCGTGAGCGCGTAACCGAACAGGTAGGCCAGAGCAAAGGTGATCAGCGCGACCGGCCAGATTCCCAGACCCAGCAGGCCGGCGGCGAGCAAGACCCCGGTGATTTCCCCCGCGCCGCAGCCGGAGTAGCAGTGGCTGACCGACCGCCATCCGCGACGCCACACGGAGTCACGGGCAATCTGCTTCCTTCCCGAAAGCCAGTAGACGCCGAGTCCGACGGGCCCCGAGTACAGCACCGTCAAGACCCACACGACTCGCATCAGGCCCTGGATCTCCGGGTTCCTGCGCGCCAGATCGATAACGAGTAATGCCAGGCAAACCGCGACAATACCGGCCCACACGGCGAGTACCGCCCATGAATCGAGAAAGCTGCGCAAGATATCGCTCATCGGGCATGTCCTCCACGACAGGAGATGCAAGGCCAGTGCCAGATCGACCTGCCAACGGCGGGTCCCAAGCGCTCGGCGCACGGGAGGAGGTCTCGCACAACGCGCCTCCCAGGTGTCCGTGTAATCTTGAAAGACTCGCTTGCTGTGTGGCCCCAGCCGCGTGCGCCGCCGTTGGTCGCGCTGAACGATGAGGCACCCCAGACATGAATGCCGGAGAAATATGGTCCCTGCCCTTCGCGATCAGCGCCTTCGCTGTCGCCAGTATCCTGATCCTGGTGTTCGGCGTGCGCATGACACGCGATGCTGCCGACCTGGCCGCGCGGTCATCGCTGGGCGATACGCTGGTAGGTGCGCTATTGCTCGGCATCACCACGTCTCTGCCCGAGATCGCGACGTCGTCGACCGCAGCGCTCGACGGTCACGCCAATCTCGCCGTGAGCAATGCCATTGGCAGTGTTGCCGGCCAGACGGTTTTCCTGGCGATCGTGGACATGACCTATCGCAAGGCGAACTTGGAACACGCTGCCGCGTCGGCCGAGAACCTGGTGTTGGGTACCCTATTGGTCGTGCTGTTGGCGACCGTGATGATCGGCGTTGCCCTGCCCGACGTGGTTGCGTGGCACATCCACCCGGCCACGATTCTGCTGTTCGCGGCCTATTTCAAGGGCCTCCACATGGTGTCCGAGGTTCATACCCAACCGATGTGGATGCCTCGGCGCACGCGCGAAACCGACAGCGAGGACCACGCCGACACGACCCCCGGCGGGCGATCGCTGCCCGGGCTGTGGTCGAGCTTCGCCGTTGGCGCCGCACTGACGGCTTTCTCCGGCTGGCTGCTGGCCCGTGCTGCGGTGCCGATTTCGATCCACTCCGGGCTGTCGGAGACCTTGGTCGGCGGGGTGCTGACCGGCCTCGCGGGTTCCATGCCGGAGCTGGTCACGGCACTCGCTGCGGTTCGCCTGGGCGCCCTCTCGCTGGCCGTGGGAGACATCCTCGGCGGCAACTGCTTCGACGCCTTGATCGTCGGCTTTTCCGATGTCCTTTACACCGAGGGGAGCGTGTACACCGCAGCTGGGCCACACTTGAATTTTCTGCTGGCGCTGACGACCCTGCTGGCGGCGATCCTGCTGATGGGACTGGTGTTCCGGGAGAAGCACGGCGTGGCGAACATCGGCCTCGAGAGCTTCCTGCTGCTCCTGCTGTATATCGCTGGCATGGCGATGTTGCTGATTGCACCCTGACCGATCGATAGTCACGACCGCACCTGCCCACGCTTGCCGGGGCCGCGGCAAGCGCATACCCGCGGATCAGTGATATCCCGCATCGGCCTCAACTTTGCTGCGGAACACCCAGTAAACGTAGGCGGTATAGCCGAGAATGATCGGCAGCATGACGAGCGCGCCCACCAGCAGCAGGGCCTGCGAATTGGGTGCAGCCGCCGCCTGGTGGATGGTCAGCCCGTAAGGCACCAGATTCGGGAAGATGCCCACCAACAGGCCAACATAACCGAGCAGGAAGAGTGCGACGCTCCACAAGTAGGGTCCGTAAACCGCATTCCCGCGAAACCCCTTGACCAGCCGCCAGAAGGCGAACGCCGTGAGCAGCGGGATCGGCGTCAGGGGCAGCAGGCGACTCCAGTCGACGTCCGGGTAGCGCAGGCCCCAACGGTCTGCGGCGACCGCATCGAGCGTCGGCACCCAGAGGCTCACCAACACCATCATTGCCGCGACCACCAGTGCGGAGATCACGCCGGTGCGGCGCGCCCAGTCCTGCAGCGGCCCATTGGTCTTGATCACCAGCCAGCCGGAGCCCAGCAGCGCGTATCCCCAAACCAGGGCGCAGCCGGTAACGAAACTGAAGGGGGTGAGCCAGTCAAACATGCCCCCCGCGAATCTGCCGTCTTCCAGAGCGATGCCGTGGACCAGGGTGCCGAGGACCAGGCCTTGGGCGAAGGTGGCCACTACCGAGCCCCAGTGGAACGCCTGATCCCAGATGCGCCGTGAACTTCCGGACGCTTTGAAGCGGAACTCGAAGGCTACGCCGCGAAAGATAAGCGCCGTCAGCATGAAGCCGATGGGCATGTACACGGCGGGCATCAGCGCCGCATAAGCCTTTGGAAAGG
>JARRQB010000256.1:0-4879 GCA_037382265.1 Gammaproteobacteria bacterium
TGAAGCACGGCATAGTCAGAACCGTCAACGGACTGGCTTGAGTCTCTACCTGTTTGCGAGACGTAAAAGCCAAAAGAAGTTTGTCGTTCTTGGCGTCCTTCGCGCTCTTTGCGAGAGAAAAGCCTTTGACTCGGGCTCTAAGAAGAAAACGCTCTGAATTGTCTTTCGTAGCGTCCTCTGCGTCTTCGCGAGAGAAATAGTTTTGATCTGAATAAGCATGGTCGACCAGCGAATTGGCTACGATGTTCGGCCGCACCAACAGGACTGAGCCGTGGAAATCGAACTGATCGAGATCCGAGACTTCCTCGCCGCGCGCGCGCCCTTCGACGCGCTGGCGCCGGAGACCCTGGACGAGCTGCCGAAGTCCGTGTCGATCCGCTACCTGCGGCGCGAGACGCCCTTCCCGCCGCCGGACGCCGACGGCGACTACCTGTACATCGTGCGCAGCGGCGCGATCGAACTGGTCGACGACAAGGGCCAGCTGTGCGAGAAGCTCGGCGAGGGCGACCTGTACACCACGCCCTGCCAGCTCGTGGACCTGGCGGGCGGCTGCCACGGCCACACCATCGAGGACACCCTGCTCTACCTGCTGCCGTGCGCGGCGCTCGGCGAACTGCGCAAGGGCTCCGAGTCGTTCGACCGGCACTTCAGCGACTCGCTGCGCGAGCGCCTGCGCCACGCCGTGACGCAGGTCAAGGAAGCGGGGGCCAGCGACGTCGCGGTCATGACCGTCGAGGTCGGCGACCTGATCAAGAAGGCGCCGGTCACCATCGCCGCCGACAAGACCATCCAGCAGGCCGCCCAGGTGATGGCCGAGCAGGACGTCTCCTCGGTCCTGATCACCGACGACGGCAGACTCACCGGGTTGGTGACCGACCGCGACCTGCGCAAGCGCTGCGTGGCGGTGGGGCTGTCCGTGGATCAGCCGGTCAGCGCCATCATGACCAGCAACCTCGAGACCATCCAGCGCAACGCGCTGATGATCCAGGCGCTGATGACCATGACCCGGCTGCACGTCCACCACCTGCCGGTGATGGACGGCGAGGACCTCGCCGGCATGCTCACCGCCACCGACCTGGCGCGCCACCACAGCACCAACTCGGCCTTCATCGCCACCGACATCCGCAAGGCCAAAGCGGTCGAGGACCTGGCCGTGGCCTCGGCGCGGCTGCCGGAGCTGCAGCTGCAGCTGGCCAACTCCAGCGCGACCGCGCTGCACATCGGCGAGGCGGTGGCCTGCATCACCGACTCGATCACCAAGCGGCTGATCGAGATGGCCGAGGCCGAGCTCGGCCCGGCGCCCGTGCCCTATGCCTGGATGGCCGGCGGCTCGCAGGCGCGCCGCGAGCAGACCTCGCACTCCGACCAGGACAACGCGCTCATCATCTCCGACGACATGAAGCCGGGCGACGACGAGTACTTCGCCGCGCTGGCCAAGTTCGTCACCGACGGCCTCAACGCCTGCGGCTTCGTCTACTGCCCCGGCGACGCCATGGCCTCGAACCCCAAGTGGCGCCAGCCGGTGCGGGTGTGGCGCAAGTACTACAACGAGTGGATCGACAAGCCCGACCCGATGGCGCTGATGCTCTCGAGCATCTTCTTCGACCTGCGCGTGGTGCACGGCGACCGCAGCCTGTACAGCGCACTCAACCGCGAGGTGCTGGAGAAGGGCAAGGGCAACCGCATCTTCATCGCCTACATGGCGGCCAACGCGCTGACCCACCGCCCGCCGCTCGGCTTCTTCCGCCAGATCGTGCTGATCCACGACGGCGAGCACAACGACACCTTCGACATCAAGCACCGCGGCATCGTGCCCATCACCGACCTGGCCCGCGTCTACGCCCTGTCGCAGGGGCTCGAGCCGGTCAACACCACCTATCGGCTACGCGCCGCCGGCGAGTCCGGCGCGATGAGCTCGGAGATGGCCGAGAGCCTGGAGGACGCGTTGGAGTTCATCGCCACGCTGCGCATCCGCCACCAGGCCGAACAGATCCGCCGCGAGGAGCAGGCCGACAACTTCATGCCGCCGGCCGCGCTGTCCAAGCTCGAGCGTGAGCACCTGAAGGACGCCTTCCGCGTCATCCAGTCGATGCAGGACACACTCGAGAGCCGCTACCAGGCCGCGCGCCTGAGGTGATGGGTGCTGGCGCAGCTCTTCGGCAAGGAGTTCGCCCGCCGCCGCGCGCTCAAGCGGGCGGAACCGGGGCCGCTGCGCGACTTTCTGGCGACGCCCTTCCCGAGCAAGGACCTGGCCTGCCGCGCCACGCCGATCGTCGCGCTGGACCTCGAAACCACCGGACTCGACCCGAAGCGCGACAACATCCTGAGCATCGGCCTGGTCGACGTCCGGGAGCTGGCGGTGCGCCTCGACACGGCCTGGCACCAGGTGGTGCAGATCGAGCACCCGCTGCGCGAGGACTCGGTGATCATCCACGAGATCACCGACGACGCCGCGGCGGCCGGCCGGCCGCTCGACGAAGTGCTGCCGCGGCTGCTCGAAAAAATGGCGGGCTGCGTCATGCTGGTCCATTACAAGAATATCGAGCAGAATTTCCTCGACGCCGCCTGTCGCCGGCTCTACGGGGCGCCGTTCGTCATCCCGACGATCGACACCCTGGCGCTGGCCCTGCGGGTGTACCAGCGCACCAATTACACGGTGCAGACGGGCGATCTGCGGCTGTTCAACCTGCGACCGCGCTACAACCTGCCGCGCTACAAGGCCCACAATGCCCTGAGCGACGCGCTGGCGACCGCGGAGCTGTTCCTCGCCATGGCCGCCGAGATGGCGCCGGGCGGGGATTGCCGGATCGGCCGGTTCCTGGACTGAGCCGCACGGACACCATAAGAAATGACACAAGGGACGGGAGGCGGCAGCTGGCAGCACAGGCCGCAAGCGAGTGAATTTAACAATCAAGTATCCAGCAAAGAGGAGAGATCCATGTCCGACGTAAAGGTCTACGACGTGCCGGCAGGCTTCGCCGCTACGGCCCACGTGAACGCCGAGCAATACCAGTCGATGTACGAGCGCTCGGTGAAGGACCCGGAGGGGTTCTGGGCCGAGCAGGCGGTGGTGTACCTCTCCTGGTTCTTGCAGTGGGACTCCCCGCTCGACCAAGCAGTGGGACACCACGCTCGACTGGAGCTTCGGCGACGACGTCCACGTCCAGTGGTTCGCCGGCGGCAAGCTCAACGTGTCCTACAACTGCCTCGACCGGCACCTCGACACCCGCGGCGACCAGGTGGCCATCCTCTGGGAGGGCGACGACCCGAACGAAGACCGCAAGATCACCTACCGCGAACTGCACGAAGAGGTCTGCCGGTTCGCCAACGCACTCAAGGCGCGCGGCGTCAACAAGGGCGACCGGGTCTCGATCTACCTGCCGATGATCCCCGAGGCGGCGGTCGCCATGCTGGCCTGCGCGCGCATCGGCGCCGTCCACTCCATCGTGTTCGGCGGCTTCTCGCCCGACGCCCTGCGCGACCGCATCCAGAATGCCGACTGCCAGGTCGTGATCACCTCCGACCAGTCGCTGCGCGGCGGCAAGAAGGTCCCGCTCAAGGCCAACGCCGACCGCGCCATCGAGCAGTGCGAGGGCGTGCACACCTGCTTCGTGGTCAAGCGCGGCGGTGAGCCGGTCGACTGGCACGACAGCCGCGACGTCTGGTACCACGAGGCGGTGGAAGCCGCCTCCGCCGACTGCCCGGCCGAGGAGCTGGACGCCGAGGACCCGCTGTTCATCCTCTACACCTCCGGTTCCACCGGCAAGCCCAAGGGCGTGCTGCACACCACCGGCGGCTACCTGCTGCAGGCGGCCATGACCCACAAGCTGGTGTTCGACTACAAGGACGGCGAGGTCTACTGGTGCACCGCCGACGTGGGCTGGGTCACCGGCCACAGCTACATCGTCTATGGCCCGCTCGCCAACGGCGCCATCAGCCTGATGTTCGAGGGCATCCCGACCTACCCGGACGCCGGGCGCTTCTGGCAGGTGTGCGACAAGCACAACGTGGCCACCTTCTACACCGCCCCGACCGCCATCCGCATGCTGATGGGCGCGGGCGACGAATTCGTCGACAAGTCGTGGTCGGCAAGGAGCGCTGCCCCATCGTCGACACCTGGTGGCAGACCGAGACCGGCGCCCACATGCTGACCCCGCTGCCTGGCGCCACGCCGCTCAAGCCGGGCTCCGCCACCAACCCCTTCTTCGGCGTGCAGCCGGTGCTGCTCGACGACCAGGGCATCGAGATCGAGGGCAACCCGGCCGAGGGCAACCTGGCCATCAAGCACCCCTGGCCCTCGCAGATGCGTACCGTCTACGGCGACCACAAGCGCTTCTACGAGACCTACTTCGCGATGTTCAAGGGCTATTACTTCACCGGCGACGGCGCGCGGCGCGACGAGGACGGCTACTACTGGATCACCGGCCGGGTCGACGACGTGTTGAACGTCTCGGGCCACCGCCTAGGCACCGCCGAGATCGAGTCCGCCCTGGTGCTGCACCCGAAGGTCGCCGAGGCGGCCGTGGTCGGCTACCCGCACGAACTCACCGGCCAGGGCATCTACGCCTACGTCACCCTGATGGCCGGCGAAGAGGGCACCGACGAGCTGAAGGCCGAACTGATCAAGCTGGTGCGCACCGAGATCGGCCCCATCGCCAAGGTCAACATCATCCAGTGGGCCCCGAGCCTGCCCAAGACCCGCTCGGGCAAGATCATGCGCCGCATCCTGCGCAAGATCGCCGCCAACGAGCTCGAGAGCCTGGGCGACACCTCGACCCTGGCCGACCCGACCGTGGTCGACAACCTGATCGACCACCGCGCGAACAAATAACAACAACGTTTGTTTGGCGATTCAGCCCGCCTGGGGGGGCCTGGGCGG
>JARRQB010000257.1:0-5553 GCA_037382265.1 Gammaproteobacteria bacterium
GGCGGACCTGCTCGACCGCCGGCTGGTGTCGGACTCGGGCGGGCATCGCGAACAGCGCTTCGTCATTCGCACGCGGCTGGTCGTCGGCTCGTCGAGCAAGCAGATCGAGCTCACCCTGACGGATCGCGATACCATGCGCTTTCGCATGCTGCTCGGCCGCACCGCCCTGGCCGGCGACTTCGTGGTCGACGCTGCCGCCTCGTACCTTGCCGGCCCGGTGAGGCTCGAGCTCCCCGCGCCATGAAGATCGCCATTCTGTCGCGCAATCGATCGCTCTACTCGACTCGCCGGCTGGTCGAGGCTGGCCGCGAGCGGGGTCACGAAGTGCGGGTGCTCGACGTCCTGCGCTGCTACATGAACATCACCTCGCTGCGCCCCGAAATCCACTACAAGGGCGAAAACCTCGAGGGCTTCGACGCGGTCATTCCCCGCATCGGCGCCTCGGTCACCTTCTACGGCACGGCGGTGTTGCGCCAGTTCGAGATGATGGGCGTCTATCCGCTCAACGAGTCGGTGGCGATCACCCGCTCGCGCGACAAGCTGCGCTCGCTGCAACTGCTGGCACGCAAGGGCGTGGGTCTGCCGGTGACCGGCTTCGCGCACTCGCCCGACGAGGTTCAGGACCTGATCAAGATGGTCGGCGGCGCCCCGCTGGTGATCAAACTGCTCGAGGGGACGCAGGGCATCGGGGTGGTGCTGGCCGAGACCCAGCAGGCCGGCGAAAGCGTCATCGAGGCCTTCATGGGCTTGCGCGCCAACATCCTGGTACAGGAGTTCATCAAGGAGGCGGGCGGTGCCGACATCCGCTGCCTGGTGATCGGCGAAAAAGTCGTCGCCGCGATGCGTCGCCAGGCGAAGGAGGGCGAGTTCCGCTCCAACCTGCACCGCGGCGGTACCGCCGAGCTGATCCGCATCACGCCGGAGGAGCGCTCGACCGCGGTGCGAGCGGCCCGCATCATGGGGCTCAACGTCGCCGGCGTCGACATCCTGCGCTCCAATCACGGGCCGGTGGTCATGGAGGTCAATTCCTCGCCGGGTCTGGGGGGCATCGAGGCGGCAACCGGCAAGGACGTCGCCGGCACCGTCATCGACTTCATCGAGAAGCACGGCAAGCTGGGCAGGACGCGGACCCGGGGCAGGGGATGAGCCGAGCGGACTTCGAATTCGCCGGGCAGCGCATTGCCCCCGGCAGTCGCGCCACCTGCGAGATCCCTCTGGCCGGGCTGTATACGCACACCCCGGTGTACATGCCCGCTCAGATCGTGCACGGACGGCGCGACGGACCCGTCGCCTTCGTCAGCGCGGCGGTGCACGGGGACGAGATCAAGGGCGCGGAGATCATTCGCCGACTGCTGCGCATGCCCCTGCTCAGGCGCCTGCACGGCACCCTGATCGCGGTGCCCATCGTCAACGTGTTCGGCTTCCACAACCGCTCGCGCTATCTGCCGGACCGGCGCGACCTGAACCGTTCCTTTCCGGGCTCGGACACCGGCTCCCTGGCCGCACGCCTCGCGCACGTGTTCCTGCACGAAGTGGCGGCGCGCGCCGACCTCGGCATCGACCTGCACACCGCCGCGATCCACCGCGAGAACCTGCCGCAGATCCGCGCCGACCTCAACGACCCCATCCTGGTGCGGCTCGCCGATGCCTTTGGTGCGCCGGTCACGCTGCATTCGGCGTCGCCCGAGGGTTCGCTGCGCAGCGCCGCTGCGCGTATTGGGGTGCCGGTCATGGTCTACGAGGCGGGCGAGGCGCTGCGCTTCGACGAGGCCTCGATCCGCATCGGCCTGCGGGGCGTGCTCAACGTGCTGCGCATGCTCCGCATGATTCCGGCCGTCAAGACCCGTCCGCCTCGACCTGCCGCCGTGCTGCGCTCCAGCACCTGGGTGCGCGCCGACCAGAGCGGTATCGTGCGCACCCTGGTGAAGGTCGGCGGCGCGGTGGAGACGGGCGACACGCTCGCACTGATCGCGGACCCGTTCGGCGAGAAGGAGGACAGTGTGCTCGCCCCGACCGCGGGCGTGATCATCGGTCGAGTCACCGTGCCGTTGGTGTACGAGGGCGAGGCCCTGTTTCACATCGGCAAGACGCGGCGCGCCGAATCGGTCGGCGAGCAGTTCGAGGCGGCCCAGGCCGACCTGGAGAACCCCGCACCCGAGCTCATCGAGGAACCCCCCATCGTGTGAGGGCCTAGGGCCTAGGTTCCTGGGCGGCTGCGCCGCCACAGGAAAACGCAAATACCAGTCCTTGGGCGCTCAGCCTAAACACTCGGCCCTAGGCCCTCGGCCCTCGGCCCTCAACTCCTCGGCCCTAACCGTTTCAGAGTATGCTCTGCGGATGCCGCACCCGCGGTTCGTGAACCCGTCATGACCAGAGCCACGCGCGCCCGGCGCAGCCCCCTCGAGGCCACGCCCACCATCCGCCCCGCCGGCAAGCCCGACCTCGCCGCCCTGGTGGCACTGGAGGAGGCCGCGTTCGACCAGGACCGCATCTCGCGCCGCCAGTTCCGCCACCTGCTGACCCGCGCCAATGCCGCGGTGCTGCTGGCCCTAGACGCCCACGGGCGCACCCTCGGCGACGTGGTGCTGCTGTTCAGCCGCGGCACCGCCACCGCCCGGCTGTACTCGATCGCGGTGCACCCGCAGGCGCGCGGCCGCGGCGTCGCGCGTGCCTTGGTGGAGGCCGCGGAGGCCGAGGCCTGGCGCCGCGAGCGGGCCTGGATGCGGCTCGAGGTGCGCAAGGACAACCGCGCCTCGCTCGGCCTGTTCGAATCGCTCGGCTACCGGCGCTTCGGCGAGCATGCCGACTACTACGCCGACCGGATGGCCGCCTGGCGCTACGAAAAGCCGCTCGACGACCGGCTCAAGCCGCCCTTGGCACGGGTACCCTACTACCGCCAGACACTCGACTTCACCTGCGGCCCGGCCGCCCTGATCATGGCCATGAAGGCCCTGGACCCGGGGCTGCGCCCCGACCGCATGCTGGAACTGCGCCTGTGGCGCGAGGCGACGACCATCTTCATGACCTCCGGTCACGGCGGCTGCGGCCCATTCGGACTCGCCCTGGCCGCCGCCCGCCGCGGCTTCCGCGTCGAGGTGATATTCAGCGCCGTTTCCCTCGCACTGCTCGAGGAACGTTACGCCGCAGGGGCCGTGCCGATCGTGCTGATCAGTTCCTGGCAGATCTACGAGGAAAAGTCGCCCCACTGGGTGGTGGTCACCGGCTTCGACGAACACTTCGTCTACGTCAACGACCCGTTCGTCGACGAGGACGAGGGCGAGGTCACCGCCGACTCGATCAACATGCCGATCGGCCGCGAGCAGTTCGACCGCATGTCGCGCTACGGCCGCAAGGGCCTGCAGGCGACGGTCTTCATCTCGGCGGGAGGCTGAGCCAATGCCAGAACACTTGGTGCTGGTCGACGAACCCGCACACTGGAAGAGCGGGTACCCCGACTACCCGGTGCTCGGCGTACGCACCTACCTGACCGACCCGGCCTGGTCGGACCGACGCGGGCTGCGCGTCATCAACCTGTGTCGCGACACCCAGTACCACAGCCCGGGATACTACGCTTCGCTGCTCGCCGAGGCGCGCGGCCACAAGGTCATCCCCTCGGTGCGCACCCTGCAGGACCTCAGCCGCAAGGCGTTGTACGGCGCCGACCTGGAGGACCTGCACAAACGCGTGGAAAAGGTCCTCGGCGGGCACTCCGGCGACATCGACACCACCCGCTTCGAGGTCACGCTGTTCTTCGGCGAGTGTTCGGTAGGCGAACTGCGGCCGTTGGCCCGCTCGTTGTTCGAGGCGTTTCGCGCGCCCCTGCTGCGCGTGGAGTTTCGCCGCGGCCGCGCCGGCTGGCACATCACGGCCCTGCGGGCGGTGGGGCTGCGGGCGCTGCAGAAACACCAGGAGCCGGCCTTCTTCGCGGCCATGGAGAACCATCTGCGCCGCCGCTGGCAGCGGCCGCGCGGCCGGCGTGCACCGCGCTACGACCTCGCGATCCTGCACGACCCGGACGAGGCGCTGGCACCGTCGAACCGGCGCGCCCTGGCCGCGTTCCTGCGCGCCGCCCGCAAGGCGGGCATGGAGGCCGAACTGATCACGCGCAAGGACTACGCGCGCATCGCCGAGTACGACGCCCTGTTCATCCGCGAGACCACCAACGTCAACCACCACACCTACCGCTTCGCCCGCAAGGCGGCGGCCGAAGGGCTGGTGGTCATCGACGACCCCGACTCCATCCTGCGCTGCACCAACAAGATCTATCTGGCCGAACTGCTGGCCCGGGAGAAGATCGCCACACCGCGCAGCGTGATCATGGGCAAGGACGAACTCGACCGGGCAGAAGAAGCGCTGGGCTACCCCATGGTGCTCAAGATGCCCGACGGCGCCTTCTCCACCGGGGTGTTCAAGGTGAAGGACCGCACGGAGCTGGAAGACCGTGCCCGCCACATGTTCAAGCACTCCGAACTGCTGCTGGCCCAGGCCTACACCTACACCGCCTTCGACTGGCGGGTCGGGGTGCTGGCCGGCGAGGCGCTGTACGTGTGCCGGTATCACATGTCGCGCGGGCACTGGCAGATCATCGATCACTCGGCGAAGGGCGCGGCGCGCGAGGGCGACGCCGACACCCTGGCGGTGGACGCCGCGCCGGCGCGGGTGGTGCAAACCGCGCTGCGCGCCGCCCGGCGCATCGGCGACGGTCTGTACGGGGTCGATCTCAAGGAAACGCCGGACGGCGTGCTGGTGATCGAGGTCAACGACAACCCCAGCATCGACGCCGGTGTCGAGGACAAGGTGCTGGGCGAGGCGTTGTATCAACGGGTCATGGCCGAGTTCGGCAAGCGGCTGGAGCAGCGGGTGTCGGGGCGCCGCCCGCGCTAGGCCGCCGACCGCGCCGACAGGCTACCATGCGCCGATCGCCCGAGCTGCCGCCGCCCCCCATGCCCTCAACTCGCCTCGACAACCTCTACGACCTGGTCACCGGAGACGAGGACGCGCGGGTCTGCAAGGACATACCCGAGTCCGCCTGCCACGACCAACCGCGCAACTTCTTCGCCTACCTGGTGGCGAACCTGCTGGGCAAGATCGCCGACGAGTTGGCCAGTGCCCGCTTGACCCTGCCCTGGCTGCTCGGCGCGCTGGGCGCCCCGGCGGCCTTTGTCGGTTTCCTGGTGCCGATCCGCGAGGCCGGGGTGCTGCTGCCGCAGCTGGTGGTGGCCGCCTATGTCCGGCGCATGCCGCTGCGCAAGCCGGTGTGGCTGGTCGGCAGCCTGCTGACCGCCGGGGCCTTTGCGCTGATGGCCTTCAGCGCCCTGCACCTCACCGGGCCGGCCGCCGGGTGGGCGCTGGTCGGCCTGCTCAGCGTCTACAGCCTGGCGCGCGGGCTGTGTTCGGTATCGGCCAAGGACGTATTGGGCAAGACCGTCTCCAAGAGCCGGCGCGGCGCCCTGATGGGCTACAGCGCCGGCCTGGCCGGTCTGGCCACCCTGCTGCTCGGGATCTACCTGGAGTACTTCCGCGGCGCCGGCAGCACCACCGGCCTGTTCTTCG
>JARRQB010000258.1:0-4244 GCA_037382265.1 Gammaproteobacteria bacterium
CGAAGGACTTTCGCGTTCGACTTGCATGTGTTAGGCATGCCGCCAGCGTTCAATCTGAGCCAGGATCAAACTCTTCAGTTCAAAGTTTGCAGTCGCTTTGTGGGCGACCAATCCTTGCTCGGTTTGGAATCTTCGGTTTCTTGAAGATGCCTCGCCGATATTTTTGGCCATCACCGGCCATCGACGGAGCACCCACACAAGTCACCTGAATCGAGTTTTTAAAGAGCTTGCTGCTTCTAGGCAGCCGAGACGGTCAATCGTAGCCGGCCCGCTTATCGGCGTCAACTAGTTTGTAGTTTCCGCCAAGTCCTTCACAGTGCCGAACCGAAGTCGGCGAGGCGCAGGATTCTAAGAGCTGAGATTCTGCTGTCAAGCCCTTTCGCCCCAGGACCGGGCACTGTCCGAAACAGCCCGACGGCGACACCGACTCCTGCCTCGCTCTGCCTCTGCCGACACCCCGGCCGAGGCCAGGGCGGCGCGAAGGAGGCGCGAATTATAGAGTGCTCTGCGGGCGCGTCAACGCTTTTCTGTGCAACGCAGCGCAGCGCGCCCGGTTCGTTAAAAGGGGCGGCGTCGCGCGAGTGCGCCGCCGCCGCGTGGCCGGCCGAGCCCGGCGCTACCTGATCGTCACCCGCGCAAAGCGACGCTTGCCCACCTGGCAGACCAGGGTCTCGCCCACGGCGAACTCCAGCGCCCGGTCCACCGCGCGCTCGCCGTCGAGCCGCACCGCGCCCTGCTTGAGCATCCGCAGGGCCTCCGAGGTGCTGCCGACCAAGCCCGCTTCCTTGAGGACGTTGGCAATCGGCAGCCGGCCGGCCGGGGCCGCCACCTCGACTTCGGGCATCTGCTCGGGCATCGCCCCCTTTTGGAAGCGCGCGATGAATTCCGCGCGGGCATGCTGCGCCGCGGTCGCGCCGTGGAAGCGCGCGACCAGTTCCTCGCCGAGCAGGAATTTCACGTCGCGCGGGTTGGCGCCAGCGGTCACGTCGGCCCGCAGGCGGGCAATCTCTTCCACGGGTCGGAAGCTCAGCAGCTCGAAATAGCGCCACATCAAGTCGTCGGTAATCGACATCAACTTGCCGAACATGTCGTCCGGCGGGTCCGCGATGCCGACGTAGTTGCCAAGCGACTTCGACATTTTCTGGACCCCGTCCAGACCCTCGAGGATCGGCATGGTCAGCACGACCTGTGGTTCCTGGCCATAGGCTTCCTGCAGCTGCCGCCCGACCAGCAGATTGAATTTCTGGTCGGTGCCGCCCAGTTCGACGTCGGCGTGCAGGGCCACCGAGTCATAGCCCTGCACCAGGGGGTACAGGAACTCGTGCACAGCAATGGCTCGAGGATCTTGTAGATCTGCTCCTCGTAAGTCTTGGCGTTGTCCAATACCTCGTCGCGGGTCAACGGCGGCCGGGTCGCGCTCTTGCCCGTGGGATCGCCGATCATGCCGGTGAAGTCCCCGATCAGGAACAACACCTCGTGCCCGAGCTCCTGGAACTGACGCAGCTTGTTGATCAGGACGGTGTGGCCGAGGTGCAGATCCGGCGCTGTCGGGTCGAAACCCGCCTTGATGCGCAGCGGCTTGCCGCGCCCGAGCTTCTTGACGAGCTCCTCCTCGCGCAGGATCTCCTCGGCGCCGCGGCGGATCAGCGCCAGGGATTCCTCGATTGCCGTCATGACGACTCCTCAAAAATCCGCGCAGGCGGGCGAAATTACCATAAACGGGTCCGGCGTTTTGGGCTGTCCCGCACCCGCCCGCCACGCCGCGCGCAGTGTGAACGACGTTCACATCGGCGGCGTATTTCGTGCCATAATTTCAGAAGTTTACCTTAAGTTAGCGGAGTCTTGGTGATACACGACTATAAGTCCAAACTCGAACTTAAGTCGCCGCGCCGCGGCAACCCGCGTTCCCTGACGCTGGCGGCGCTGGGCGTGCTGTTTCTTGGCGCCACCGGCTTGGCCGTCAGCCAGATCGACCTCAGGACCATCCAGGCCGCCGACCCGGGGCCCGCAGGCCCGGTCGTAGCGACGCTGGCGCTGCCAGGCCAGTCGGACCGGCCGGCACGTCGGCCGCAACCCGAGGCAGCGCCGGCGCCCGAGGCCGGGACGACCTCGCCCGCGACCCGTACCGACCCCGTGAGCAAGCCGGCACGTGCCGTGGACGACCCGACCGAGGAGGCCGCCGCTCCGGCGGAGGCCCTCACCGGCGAACTGCCGCAGCCGGCCGAGGACGCTCCGGCTGCCTACCGTTGGGTGGAATACGAGATCCGCAAGGGCGATACGCTCGCCAAGCTGTTCCAGCGCGCGGACCTGAGCGCAGCCCTGCTGCATCGCATCACGCACAGCAGCGACACTGCCGCGGAACTGGCGAAGATTCGGCCCGGGCAAAGTCTGCGCTTGCGCCTGGACGAGCAGGGTGAACTGGACGAACTGGTGTTGCGGCGCGACCGTGTCTCCTCGCTGCGTGTCGAGGCGGTCGACGACGGCTTCACCGCCGTGGAGGAGCGCCGAGATCTGGAGCGCCGAGTGGTTACCGCGGCCGGCGTGATCGAGTCCTCGCTGTTCGTCGACGCGCAAAAGGCCGGACTCGACGACAACCTGATCATGGAGCTGGCGGGCATCTTTGGCTGGGACATCGACTTCGCCCTGGAAATCCGCGCCGGCGACCGCTTCAGCGTGGTCTACGAAGAGCTCTTTCTGGATGGCGAGAAGGTCCGTAACGGCGACATTCTGGCCGCCGAGTTCGTCAACCAGGGCAACACGCACCGCGCCGTGCGCTACCTGAACGACGCCGGCGACGTCGCCTATTACGACCCGGAGGGCCGCAGCAAACGCCGCGCCTTCATTCGCACGCCCGTGAAGTTCGCCCGCGTGAGCTCGGGCTTCACGACCCGTCGTTGGCATCCCGTACTCAAGACCTGGCGCTCGCACAAAGGCGTCGACTACGCCGCACCCACCGGTACCCCCGTCAAGGCGACCGGCGACGGCAGGATCACCTTCCGAGGCCGCAAGGGTGGCTACGGTCGCGTGGTGTTCATCGAGCATGCGGGCAAGTACACGACCGTCTACGGCCACCTGTCGCGCTTCTCCAAGGCAGCCAATGGGGCGCGCGTGAAACAAGGCCAGATCGTCGGCTACGTCGGACAGAGCGGGCTGGCCACTGGACCGCATCTGCACTACGAGTTTCGCGTCAACGGCGTGCACCGAAACCCGCTGCGGGTGAAGCTGCCGAAATCCGAACCGCTGCCCGAGTCTCAGCTGGCGGAGTTCCGGCGCCAGAGTCAACCGTTGCTCGCACGCCTGGACGAGCTCGACGGCACAACCCTGCTGGCAGAGGCCGACACCAGCGCGCGCTGACGCCTTGGGGGTCGTCACCCCCCTTAGTGGTGGTGGTCGCCCATGAAGGCCTTGATGTGCACCGCCACGCTGCGCGCCAGCGCGCCGAGGCTGTAGCCCCCCTCCAGCGTCGACACCACGCGGCCTTGCGCGTGCCGGTCGGCCATCTCGCACAACCGCCGGGTCACCCAGGCGTAATCGAACTCATGCAGCTTCAGGTGAGCCATGTCGTCTTCGATGTGGGCGTCGAAGCCGGCGGAGATCATCACCAGCTGCGGCTGAAAGGCGTCGATCGCCGGTAGCCAGCGCTCGAGCACCGCTGCGCGAAAGGCCGCGCCGTCGGCGCGTGACGGCAGCGGCACGTTGACGATGTTTTTCTCGTGGCTGTCGTAGCCGCTGTGCGGATAAAACGGGTGCTGGAAGGTGGAGCAGAACAACACCCGGTCGTCACCCCTGAAGATGTCCTCGGTACCGTTACCGTGGTGGACGTCGAAATCGACGATCGCGACCCGTTCCAGTCCGTGCGTCGCCAAGGCGTGCGCGGCGCCTACCGCGACGTTGTTGAAGAAGCAGAACCCCATCGCCTTGGCGCGCTCCGCGTGGTGTCCGGGCGGGCGGACCGCACAGAATACCTGCCGGGCCTTGCCGCCCATCACCAGGTCCACACCCAGCACCGCGGCGCCGGCCGCGTGCAGGGCGGCGTCCAACGTGTGTGGGTTCATCGCGGTATCCCCGTCGAGCCAGGCCAGGCCTTCCGCCGGCGAGGCATCGAACACCTGATCGACGTACGCCTCGTCATGCACGCGCAGCAACTGTTCACGTTCGACCTGCGGCGCGTCGTAGTGGTGCAGCACATCTCCAGGCCCGAGGCAATGAGCCGGTCGTTGATCGCGCCGAGGCGGGCCGGCTGC
>JARRQB010000259.1:0-3079 GCA_037382265.1 Gammaproteobacteria bacterium
GCCCGGTGGGTGATGCGCACGCCGGGCGGGGCCTGGCGGCGCTTGTACTCGTTGATCAGCACCAGGTTGGCCACGCGGCGCACCATGGCCTCGTCGAAGCCGTCGGCGACGATCTGCTCCACCGACCAGTCCTGCTCGACGTAGCGCTGCAGCACCTGGTCCAGCAGGTCGTAGGGCGGCAGTGAATCCTGGTCGACCTGGTCCGGGCGCAGCTCGGCCGACGGCGGCCGGGTGATGACGTGCTCCGGGATCGCCGGCGAGACCGTGTTGCGCCAGCGCGCCAGTCGGTAGACGCGTGTCTTGCTGCAATCCAGCAGCGGCGCGAAGCCACCCGCCATGTCGCCGTAGATGGTCGAGTAGCCGACCGCCAGTTCGCTCTTGTTGCTGGTCACCAGCGGCAGCCAGCCGAACTTGTTGGACAGCGCCATGACCAGGTTGCTGCGTGCGCGTGCCTGCAGGTTCTCCTCGGTGACATCGGCCTCGTGGCCGAAGAACGAGGGCTCGAGCAGGGTCAGCAACGCTTCGAAGGCCGGCTCGATGGAAATGACGCGGTGGTCGACACCGAGCGAGACCGCCTGGTCCTGCGCCAGCTCGATGCTGAGCCCCGATGTGTGCCGCGAAGGCATCATCACCGTGTGCACGCGGTCCGGCCCCAGCGCGTCGACGGCCAGTGCCAGCACCAGCGAGGAATCGATGCCGCCCGACAGGCCGAACACCACGTCGCTGAAACCGTTTTTGCGCACGTAGTCGCGCAGGCCGGTCTGGATGACGGTGTAGAGCTCCTCGGCGGAGGTGGATGGCGCGGCGGTTGGGGTCAGAGTAGCTGAGCTACTCTGACCCCGGTTTTCAGCCTGCCCCGCCCAGTTCAGCCGCCCGGTCGAGGGTTCATACTCCGCCACCAACAGCGCCTCCCGGCACAGCGGCCCGGGCTCGGACACCGCACCCGCGCGGTCCATCAGCATGCTGCGGCCGTCGAACACCAGTTCGTCCTGGCCGCCGACCAGGTTGCAGTAGACCGTCGGCAGGCCGGTTTCGGCGTGGCGCTCGGCGAACAACTGCAGGCGATCCGCCAGCTTGTCGTCGCGGTAGGGGGAGGCGTTGGGGATCAACAGCAGTTCGGCGCCGGCGTCCCGGGCCGCCCGCGCCGGGCCGGCCTTCCAGGCGTCCTCGCAGATGATCACGCCGAGATTCACACCCCCCACCTCGACCACCAGCGGATCGCCGCCCGGCGAGAAATAACGGCATTCGTCGAACACCAGGTAATTGGGCAGGTGCTTCTTGAAATAGCGTCCCAGCACGCGACCGTCGCGGATCCAGCTGACCGCGTTGTAGCGCTCGCCGCCTTCCGCCCAGGGATGGCCGATGACGGCGTCGATGCCCTCCACGCTCTCCGCGAACCGCTCCAGCGCCTTGTGGCAGCTTTCCAGGAAGCCGGGGCGCAGCAGCAGGTCTTCCGGCGGGTAGCCGGACAACGCCATTTCGGGGAACAGCACCAGGTCCGCGCCCGCCCGCCGCGCCGCGGCGGTGAGACCCCGCGCGCGGTCGAGGTTGCCCTGGATATCGCCGACCGGGAAGTCGAACTGGGCCAGGGCGATGCGGAGGGTTGGGCTTGGGGCCATTGAAGGGAAAAACCGGGGTCGGAGTCGCTAAGCTACTCCGACCCCACAGGCGTTAGCCTTCCAAACGCTCCTGGATCGCGCGGCCGAGGTCTGCGGGCGAGCGAACCGTCGTCACGCCGGCTTCTTCCAGCGCGGCGAACTTGGCTTCCGCGGTGCCCTTGCCGCCGGCGATGATCGCGCCGGCATGGCCCATGCGCTTGCCGGGGGGCGCCGTGACGCCGGCGATATAGGCCACCACCGGTATGTCGATGTTGTCGGCAATGAACTCGGCCGCGTCTTCCTCGGCCGAACCGCCGATCTCGCCCACCATGATGATGCCCTCGGTTTCCGGGTCGTCCTTGAACAGGCGCAGCACGTCGACGAAATTCATGCCCTGGATCGGGTCGCCGCCGATGCCGATGCAGGTGGTCTGGCCGAGCCCGGCCAGCGTGGTCTGGTAGACCGCCTCGTAGGTCAGCGTACCGGAGCGCGAGACGACACCGACCTTGCCCTTTGCGTGGATGCGGCCCGGCATGATGCCGATCTTGCATTCTTCCGGCGTGATGATGCCGGGGCAGTTCGGGCCGATCAGCCAGGTGTCCGGCTTGTTCTGCAGCACGGCCTTCACCTTCATCATGTCCTGCACCGGAATGCCCTCGGTGATGGCCACGATGACGCGGATGCCGGCATCGGCCGCCTCGAGAATGGCGTCGGCCGCGAACGGCGGCGGCACGTAGATCACGCTGGCGTCGGCGCCGGTCTCGGCCACGCCCTCGGCCACGGTGTCGAACACCGGCAGGTCGAGGTGGGTCTGGCCGCCCTTGCCGGGCGTGACGCCGCCGACGATCCGGGTGCCGTAATCCAGCGCCTGTTTGGAATGGAAGGTGCCCTGGCTGCCGGTGAAGCCCTGGCAGATGACTTTGGTTTCCTTGTTGATCAGTACACTCATGATTTCACCCGCTTCAGGCCGCTGCCGCGACGGCCTTCTGCGCCGCGTCGTTCAAATCGTCGGCCGCGATGATCGCGAGCCCGCTCTCGTTCAACAGGGCCTTGCCCTGGTCGACGTTGGTGCCTTCCAGGCGCACCACCACCGGCACCTCGACGCCGACTTCCTGCACCGCGGCGATGATGCCCCTGGCAATCTCGTCGCAGCGCACGATGCCGCCGAAGATGTTCACCAGGATGGCCTCGACCGTGTCGCTGGTCAGGATCAGCTTGAACGCCTCCGCCACGCGCTCGGCGTTGGAGGTGCCGCCGACATCCAGGAAGTTGGCCGGCTCGCCGCCGTTCAGCTTGATCACGTCCATCGTCGCCATGGCCAGGCCGGCGCCGTTGACCATGCAGCCGATGTTGCCGTCGAGCGTGACGTAGTTCAGGTCGTGCTTGCTGGCCGCGACCTCGGTCGGGTCTTCCTGCGCCTCGTCGCGCATCGCGGCGAGGTCCGGGTGGCGGAACAGCGCATTGCCGTCGGCGTTGATCTT
>JARRQB010000260.1:0-3791 GCA_037382265.1 Gammaproteobacteria bacterium
CCGCAGACGGCGAATCTGCGGCAGCCGCTCGATAGCGGTGACCAGTGCGGCGAGTCGCTCGTCGGACAGGGTCAGCGGGTCGCCGCCGCTGAGGATCACCTCTTCGACGTCGGGCAGGGCGGCGATGCTGCGCAAGGCGTCGCGCCAGCCGTCGTGCGCCGGCCGGGCGTCGGCGTAGGGGTAGTGGCGGCGAAAGCAGTAGCGGCAGTGCACGGCGCAGGCGCCGGTGGTCAGCAGCAGGGCCCGGCCGTGGTACTTCTGCAGCACGCCCGGCCCGCGCAGTGCGGCTCGGTCGTCGACCGGGTCCGCGGTGTAGCCGGGCACCTCTGCCAGTTCCGCCCCGAGCGGCAGCACTTGGCGTAGCAGCGGGTCGGTCGGGTCGCGCGGGCGCATCAGGCCGACGAAGTGCCGAGTGACGCGCAAGGGGAAGAGCCGGGCGGCCTGCCGGGCCGCGGGCAGGAACGCCGGGTCGAGGCGCAGGGCGCGGATCAGCTCGGCCGGGTCGGTGATCGCCCGGGCGAGCGAAACCTGCCAGGGGGAGGCGGAAGCGGGTACACTAACGGGCTTTGCATCCGAGGACTGCGGGGGATTCATGGCGACTTATAGCACGAACGAGTTTCGGGGCGGGCTCAAGATCATGCTCGACGGCGACCCGTACGCCATCATTGAAAACGAATTCGTGAAGCCCGGCAAAGGGCAGGCCTTCAACCGGGTGAAGGTGCGCAACCTCAAGAGCGGTCGCGTGCTGGAGAAGACCTTCCGCTCCGGCGAGAACGTCGAGGCTGCCGACGTCGTCGACGTCGAACTGCAATACCTGTACAACGACGGCGAGTTCTGGCACTTCATGGACGCCGGCACCTTCGAGCAGTACCAGGCCGACGCCGCGGCCATGGGCGAGGCGACGAAGTGGGTCAAAGACCAGGACATGTGCAACGTGACCCTGTGGAACGGCCAGCCCATCGCCGTCGAGGCGCCGAACTTCGTGGTGCTGGAGATCACCGAGACCGACCCCGGCCTCAAGGGCGACACCTCGGGCGGTGGCGGCAAGCCGGCCACGCTGGAGACCGGTGCCGTCGTCCGCGTGCCGCTGTTCATCCAGACCGGCGAGAAGATCAAGGTCGACACCCGCTCCGGCGAGTACGTGAGTCGGGCCAAGGACGAGTAGCCGCGGTGGACTGGCGGCCCGGCGCCTCGCTCGACACGCTGCGGGCGCGGGCGGGGCTGCTGCAGCGCCTGCGCGCGTTTTTCGCGCGCGCCGGCGTGCTGGAGGTGGAGACGCCGCTGGCCTGCCGGGCCGGCGGCACCGACCCGGCGCTCGAACCCCTAGTTACCCGCTACACCGGGCCCGGTTTCGCCTCCGGGACACCCCTGTACCTGCAGAGCTCGCCCGAATTCGCCATGAAACGCCTGCTGGCGGCGGGTGCGGGGCCAATCTACCAACTCGGCCGGGCCTTTCGCGACGGCGAACGGGGTCGGCGCCACAACCCCGAGTTCACGCTGCTGGAGTGGTATCGGCCCGGCTTCCACGCCGCGGCGCTGATGTCCGAAGTCGCCGAACTGGTGCGCTGTGCGCTGGAAGCGCCCGCGCTGGCCGCCGAGGAGATCTCCTACGCCGAGCTGTTCCGCCGCCACCTCGGGCTCGATGTCTTTACCGCCAGCGTGTCCGACCTGCGTGCAGCAGCGCTGGCGCACGACGCCGGCGTCGCCGACCTAGAGCTCGAACGCGATGCCTGGCTCGACTTGCTGATGACCACGCACATCGAGCCCCGCCTGGGACGCGGCGCCATGAGCTTCGTCACCGACTACCCAGCCGGCCAGGCTGCGCTCGCCCGGCTCAACGCCCGCGACCCGCGCACCGCGGCGCGCTTCGAGCTCTTTCTCGACGGGGTGGAACTGGCTAACGGCTTCGAGGAACTCACCGACGCCCGCGAGCAGGCCGGGCGTTTCCGGCGCGACAACCGCACCCGAGCGGCCCGCGGCCAGCCGGAGTTGCCGGTCGACGAGCGCTTCCTCGCCGCGCTCGCAGCCGGCCTGCCGCCGTGTGCCGGCGTTGCCCTCGGGGTCGATCGGCTCCTGATGCGCAAGCTCGGCATCGACGACCTCGATCGGGTGATGGCGTTCAGCCTCGAGCGGGCCTAGCGCGACGGCCTGGACGCGTCGGGCGGCCGAGCCGCAGCTGACGCCGGACACCGGTTCGGGGCGGCGGGGGCGACGTTGACGGAGCGCGAGGTACCTGGCAACTCAGGACGAAGGTCGATGCAGACGTAACATCCCGATAGGTTCGCCGAGGCGCACGCGGCGCCCGGGCCGCAGCTCGGGGCTCCACGAGACCCGGTCTCTCGGCAGCAGGAGGATCACGGTCGAGCCCATGTTGAAGCGGCCCATCTCGTCGCCCTTGGCGAGTTCCGGGGCCTCGCCCGGTGGGTAGACCCAGCGCACCGGGGCCCCGCGCGGTTCGCGCACCTCGCCGGCCCACACCGTCTCGATGCTGCCGACGAAGATTGCGCCCACCAGGACCATCGCCAGCGGGCCCGCCGCGGTTTCGAACAGGGTGACGACGCGTTCGTTGCGCGCGAACAGTTGCGGCACCAGCTGCGCGGTGGCGTCGCTGACGCTGAACAACTCGCCCGGCACGAAGTCCATGCGGGCGAGCCGGCCGTCGAGCGGCATGTGCACGCGGTGGTAGTCGCGCGGCGCGAGGTAGAGGGTCGCGAAGGCGCCGTCGGCGAAGCGCGCGGCGAGCGCGCGGTCGCCGCCTAGCAGTTCCTCGACGCCGTAATCGTGGCCCTTGGCCTGGAGCAGGCGGCCGCGTTCGATCCGCCCGGCCTGGCTCACGCTGCCGTCGACCGGGCTCACCAGGGCGTCTGCCGCGGGTGCGATCGGCCGGGCCTCGGGTTTGAGCGCTCGGGTGAAGAAGGCGTTGAGGCTCGGATAGCGGGTGGCGACAGGATCGACCGCTTCGTTCATGTCGATGCGGTAGCGGTGCACCAGCAGGCGGATCAGCAGGTTCTTCAGCGGTGCCCACTCGCTGCGGGCCAGCCGGTGCATCGCGCCTGCCAGCAGCCGCTGGGCTTCGGTCATAGTCGATGTGCATTGTGAACCACGAAGACGCAAAGGGCACAACAACCGACCGCGACTTCGCGCGCTCTGGCGAGGTAGCGCCCGGGCTGGCCTAAGCGCGTGCCGCCGCACGCGGATTCGTCGGCGGGCGGCAGCAGCTCAGTCGTCCATGTGGTCGAGCAGGCGCTCCAGGTCCCGGGCAGCGCCGGCCGGGTCGCCCGCCGCGGGCAACAGCGCGCGCAGCCGCGCCTCCGGGTCGAGCAGCGCGAGCGGGGTGCCGCGACAGTCGAGCGCCGCCTCGTCGGACCGGCCGAGCTGGCGGCCGAAACCGCGCGCCGCCGCCGGGCTGACGGGGGTGACGTTCGGCACCGACAGGAGCGCCGCCCCGGCCCGGCGGTCGCCGCCTGCATCGAGGAACCGAAAGACCAGCTTCTCCTGCAGGTCGCGGCGGTGGGCGAGGCGGTTGTGCACCCGCACCAGGCGAGTCAGGAGTTGCTCGCAGGCCGGTGTGCCGCCACGGCCCACGGCCAGCACATGCCAGGCGCCGCTCAGGTCCACCCCCGCCGGCGCGAGCAACGGCGCCGTCTCTACCACCACGGCGTCGACGTCGCCCAGCGGCGGGCTGGCATGACGGCTGCCGGCGAAGTAGCCGACCACGAACAGCAGGGCCCCGGCCACCGTCAGCGCCAGTACGCGGGCGCTGTTGCGTCTGGGGCGCCGCAACCGCTAGC
>JARRQB010000261.1:0-3672 GCA_037382265.1 Gammaproteobacteria bacterium
GGCGTTCTGCGTTGGCGGCGCTGGCAAAGCTGCCCACCTGCACTACCCAGCGGACCAGCGGGTCCGCCGGCTCCGTCATGTTGGCTGCCTTTTCCGGCTGCAGGTCCATGATGCGCGGCTTCACGCCCTCGACCTGGCTGCTCACGCGCTTGACCGCCTCGGCGGCCGCTGCCTCGGTGGGATAAGGGCCTACCCGCACCCGGTGCAGCGTTCCCACGTCGGAACGGATGGTATCGGTAACCACGTCGTAACCGTAGCCGCGCAGCGTCTTCGACAGCCGGTTGGCGTTACCCGTCGCACAGAAACTGGCGACCTGCACGACCCAGCGTCCGCCCTGCCCCGCAGCGTTATCGGTACGCGCCGGCTCCGGCTCCACGGCCGGTGGGTTGGAGGGCTCGATTTCGACCGCCGGCAGGGGCTGGCGCGGCGGTTCACCACCCGCCTGGGCGGTGCCGGACTGCTCCGCCGGGCGCGTTTCCAGAGTAGGAGGCGACGCCGGTGCAGGCGAGGGTTCGGGCAGGGACTTGTTGGCCGGCTCCGGCGTGTTTTGCGGCTCCGGAACGGAGCGCTCGCCGATCGGGTAGCGCCGCGTTTCAAAATCCAGTTCGGGCGGTTCTGCCGGCACTTCGATGGTATGCGTACCGGTCGCGCTGCCTTCCGGGCGACCACCCAGGAGCATCGGCAATACGATAATTGCCAGGGCGATCAGCACGCTGGCGCCCACCAGCCTCTGCTTTAACGCAATATCCATGGATCCCTCATCCTTTACCGGCCTGCTGGGAGGATTCTAGCAGCATCCAGTAACGCACGGCATCCGCCGCTGTCTGGAAAGAACCGAAGACCAGAACAGCGCCGTCCTTGCCGGCGGCAGCCAGAGCGGCCGCAAGCGCTTCAGGCACCCGCTCGAAAACATGCGGCACGTGGCCGTTCAGCTCGGCGTCTTTGTCGGCCAGCATGGCCAGCACCGCCAGGCAGCGTGGGATCGATTCCCGCGCCAGGGAATCGCGCAGTGTAGCGGCGACCGTGCGCGCCGCCATGGGGTTGTGGCCAACGTCGACCCACAAGGCCGGCCGTTCCGCCAACCGCTCCATGCGCCCGCGCACCCGCACCGACCGCAGTCCGTTCGCCAGCACCCCGGGCTGTTGCGCGGCGTCCGGCAGCAGCGTCAACACGGCTGCCAGCGCGGCCGCCTGGTTGTCCAACTGGTGGGGGCCGTCGAGGACCGGCGGCGGCAAGTCCAGGTCGATATCGCCGTAACGGAAACGGACGCCCGAGGCGGACGCCTCGTGGGTGAAATCCACGCCCAGGCGCCGCAGTGACGCGTCTCCCTCGCGCGCGGCCGCCAGCACGGTTTGCGGTGGTTCCCGGTCGCCGCACACCACCGGCTGACCCGGTCGCATGATGCCGGCCTTCTCCCGGCCGATGGATTCCCGGTCCGGGCCGAGGTATTCCTGGTGGTCGAGCCCGACCGGCGTGATGACCGCACAGTCTGCATCCAGCAGGTTTACCGCGTCGAGCCGCCCCCCCAAACCCACTTCGAGCACGGCGAAATCCAGCGCGCCCTGCTCCAGCACACAGAATGCGGCCAGCGTGGTGAATTCGAAAAAGGTCAGGCTGACGTCGCCGCGGGCCGCTTCCACGCGCTCGAAAGCCCGTAAAAGCGTCCTGTCGCTGACCGGTTGTCCGCCCAGGCTGATGCGTTCATTGAATTCGAGCAGATGCGGCGAGGTATAGCTGCCGTGGCGGTAACCCAGGCTATCGAGCAGGGCGCAGATGGTGGCGACCACGGAGCCCTTGCCGTTGGTGCCGGCAACCACGATTGTGCGGGGTGCGGGTTGCGGCTTGCCCAGCTGGTGCCAGACCTCGCCACAGCGTTCCAGGCCCAGGTCTATGGTCCGGGGATGACGTTTCTCGAGCAGCGCCAGCCAGTCGGCCAGGCTTCGCGGCGGGGAGGAGTCCACGCGGGGATTTACTCGGCTGCGACGACCTCGCCGCTCACCGGCCGGGGCTGCTGGCCGCCGGTCAGCAGATCGAGCAGGGCCGAAATCTGGTCGCGCAATTGGCGGCGATCGACGATCAGGTCGACGGCGCCTTTTTCCAGCAGGAACTCGCTGCGCTGGAATCCTTCGGGCAGCTTTTCGCGCACGGTCTGCTCGATCACGCGCGGGCCGGCGAATCCGATCAGCGCGCCGGGCTCCGCGATGTTGATATCGCCCAGCATGCCCAAGCTGGCAGAGACGCCGCCGGTGGTCGGGTGCGTCAGCACCGAAATGTAGGGAATGCCTTCCTGGGCCATGCGCCCCAGCACCGCGCTGGTCTTGGCCATCTGCATCAGGGACAGCAGCCCCTCCTGCATGCGGGCACCACCGGTGGCCGAAAAACAGACCAGCGGCGCGCGGGTGCGCAGGCAGTCCTGCCCGGCACGTGCGAATTTCTCACCCACGACCGAACCCATCGACCCGCCCAGGAACGTGAATTCGAACGCGCAGGCCACGATGTCCCGACCATTCAGCTGGCCGGCCAGTGCGACCAGGGCATCGTGCTCGCCAGTGCTTTTCTGCGCCGCGGCCAGCCGGTCGCGGTATTTTTTGCTGTCACGGAACTTCAGCGGATCCGTCGGCTCCAGGTCGGCGGCGATTTCGCGGTGTTCGCCGGGATCCAGGAACATCTGCAGCCGGGTGCGCGCCTTCAGCGGCATGTGGCTGTTGCACTTGGGGCAGACCGACAGGTTGCGCTCCAGCTCCGGCTTGTAGAGCACGGCCGCGCAAGCGCTGCACTTGGTCCACAGACCCTCGGGCACGGTGCGCTTGCTGCCACCCTCGGTGCGGATGCGCGAGGGCATCAGTTTCTGGAACCAGCTCATGGCCCGCTATTGTCCACCGCTGCACGGATCGGCGCAAGAAATCCCCGCGCCCGCTGCGCCGCGTCATCGGCCGAAGACGAACCAACCAGGCATTCCACCAACGCGCTGCCGATGACCACGCCGTCAGCCGCTCCCGCTACCGCCGCGGCGGTTTCCGCGCTCTTGATGCCGAAGCCCACGGCGATCGGCAGCGCCGTGTGTCGGCGCAGTTCCGCCAACGGCCTGGCCAGCGCGCCGGCGTCCAGCCGGTTGGCGCCGGTGATGCCCTTGAAGGAGACGTAGTACAGGTAGCCGCCGGCCTGGTCGGCGATGCGCTGCATGCGCTCGGGCGTGGTGGTCGGCGCCACCAGGCAGATCGGGTAGATGCCGTTCCGGTCGAGCTCGCCGCGCAGCTCCTGCATCTCTTCCGGCGGACAATCCACCATCAGGATGCCGTCCACGCCGGCGGCCGCCGCATCGCGCGCGAATTCCGCGTGCCCGTAGCGTTCGATCGGGTTCAGGTAGCCCATCAGCACCACCGGCGTCGCGTCGTCGCCCTGCCGGAACCGCCGCACCATGTCCAAAACCAGGCGGGTGGTGACGCCGTGCGCGATGGCCCGTTCGCTCGCAGCCTGGATCACCGGACCGTCCGCCGCCGGGTCGGAAAACGGCACACCGAGCTCAAGCAGGTCGGCTCCGCCAGCCACCAGTGCGTGCATCACGGGCACGGTCCATTCCGGGTCCGGGTCGCCCGCTGTCACGAACGGGATCAACGCCGTCCTGTCCGCGGTGGTCAGCGCGGAGAAGCATTTGTCGATGCGGTTGCTCAC
>JARRQB010000262.1:0-1365 GCA_037382265.1 Gammaproteobacteria bacterium
GCGGGCCCGGACGTCGCGCACACAGCCGTAGAATCGGCTGTGCAGGCTGATCATCCGGCCGAACTTCGAGCGGTACACCGGGAAATGGCTGGGATGGCCGAGCCCGGCGCTGAGATGGTCGGCGCGAACCCAGGAACCGGCCCAGTTCACATGGCAATCCGCGCAGGCGAAATTCAGCTGGCCGCGCTTGCTGTAGTAGAAGCGCTTGCCCGCCTCGTAAGCGGCCAGCGCCCGCGGGTCGTCCGGAATCTCGATGTCGATGGCCTGGCCGCGCGACGTCCAGGCCATGTAGGCCGAGAGCGCGATCATCTCTTCGCCGTCCCAGGCGTAGGGCGCTTCACCGTGCGCTTCGCGGCAACGGTTGATCGCCAGTTCCAGCGTGACGACATCGCCCGTCGCGGGATCGAAGCGCGGATAGTGCTGGCGGATGCCACGGCCGCCGTTCGCGAAGCAGTCGCCGTACCCGCCGCCATCGGCAAACGGTCGTGCGAGCAGTGCCTCGCCCTGTTCGACGGCGAATTCGTACGGCGGGAATTCCTCGATTTCGAGCCACTGCGCGCGGGCCTTTTCGTCCAGCGCGTAGATGCCGTTGACGTATTCCGCCAGCGGAACGTCCGGGAAGCGCGCCTGGAAGTGGGCCCGGAACGCTTCGCGGTCGTCTTCCGGCCCGGCGAACACCGACTGCCAGGCCGCCAGCACGAGACCCGCGACGAGCGCGGTTGTTACCGTGGCCCGAATCACCTCGCGTCCCGCCTCAGCCGATGGCGGCTTCGGTCGAATCGGTCTCGCCCAGGTTATCCACCCAGGAAACGCCGACCGTGTCCCCCGACTTGGCGCCCTTGAACGAGAAGCTGAAATAGGGGTCCCGCGAAACGGCCGTGCTGCAGTGCACGAGCATGACCGGATTGCCGTTGTGCGTGAACGTGAGTTCCTTGATGTGGTGCGCCGGGATCGTCGCCCCGCTGTCCGGATCCTTGCGCGACCCGGTTTCCATCGGGTGCATCATCAGGCTCTTGACCTCGGCGACGTCGCCCTTGAGCTTTACCCTGACCTTGATTTTGCTTGCCATGATCGTTTCCTTCTGTGTCGGTTGGGACCGTCAGCCGCCGCAGCCGCCGATGGTGACCTTGACTTCCTTCGAAGCGCTGAACAGGCCGGCATCGGTCTTCACGACGGCCATCACCGGCGAGGTCTGGCCCATCTTGATGCGGCAGGCCACATTCGGCAGCGTGCCGGGCGGGATTTCGAACGAAACGGCCAGCGGCCGGGGATTCTTCTCGACCACGAGGCTGACCGACTGGACGTTCGCGAGCGTCGTTTCGACCGTGACCCGCACCACGGCGCCGTTCTCCGCGATCTCCGGCG
>JARRQB010000262.1:1391-4446 GCA_037382265.1 Gammaproteobacteria bacterium
GACGGCGTGACCTGGTCGCTGCCGAACAGCTCGCGCAGGGCCCCGCCGGCCTCGGTCGCGCCAAAGGCCTTTTCGGGCCATGCGGCGGCCAGGATCGCGCGCGGCAGGGCCAGCAATGCGGCCAGCGCCACGCTGCCTTTCAGGAATAGTCGACGACCGGTGTGCATGTTCGTTTCTCCCTTATGCAGTACGTAGATTCACAGCGTACGAATGTACTCGACAATCAGATCGATTTCTTCTTCACTCAGTATTCGGTGGCGTCCGAACGGCGGCATGATCGTGTTCGGGTTGCGTTCGGTCGGATCCCATATCTGCGCCCGCAGCGCCTCGGGGTCCGGAAAGCGCAGTTGCATGGCGATCAGCGGCGGCCCGATGTTGCCCGGCAATTCACCGTCATCGAATGCGTGGCAGGCCAGGCAGTTGCCCTTGTTGCGGGCCATGGCCAGCTGCCGGCCCTGCTCGACCCGCGATTCCGGTTCGGAGCCCGCATTCAGCGGGCCGGCGCTCGCCAGCACCAGGCACAGCAGCCAGGCGGTCGCCAGGCGCCGCCGCACGGCATGGCTCGCGCTTGGGGTTGTCGGGGCCTCCCTTGTCATCAGGAACTAAAGACGCGGGCGGGCGCGATTTTATTCCGTACCGGGCCGCGATCCGGAACGGGCTAGCCCCCGCGCAATGGCTGCCGCGTCGGCGTTCGATCCGGCCGGTGCATGTTCTATACTGCCCTTCCGACCCATCGCTCGAACGAGGATCCGCCGTGGCCGGCAGCAGCCTGCTCGCACTGCTCGACGACATCGCCACCCTGCTGGACGACATCTCGGTGATGACCAAGGTCGCGGCCAAGAAGACCGCGGGGGTGCTCGGCGACGACCTCGCGGTCAACGCGGAACGCGTCACTGGCGTGCGCGCCGAGCGCGAGTTGCCGGTCGTCTGGGCGGTGGCCAAGGGCTCGGCGGTCAACAAGCTGATCCTGGTGCCGGCCGCGCTGCTGATCAGCGCGATCCTGCCCTGGGCCGTGACGCCGCTGCTGATGCTGGGCGGCGCCTACCTGTGTTACGAAGGCTTCGAGAAATTCGCCCACTTCCTGACGCACCGCGGTGGAAAGGCGGCCGAGGAGCAGCAGGAGCTGCTCGAGGCGGCGGCCGATCCGGCGGTCGACCTGGTGGCCTATGAGCGCGACAAGATCAAGGGCGCGATCCGCACCGACTTCATCCTGTCCGCCGAAATCATCGTCATCGCGCTGGGCACGGTTCAGGATGCGGCCCTGCTCGCTCGCGTCGGCGTCCTCGCCGCGATCGCCGTCCTGATGACGATCGGCGTGTACGGCTTCGTGGCCGCCATCGTCAAGCTGGACGACGCGGGCCTGTACCTGATCCAGCGGCCGGGCGGTTCGGCCTGGACCCGCGGCCTGCACCTGCTGGGCCGTTTCATCCTGCGCCTGGCCCCGTGGCTGATGAAGAGTCTCGGCGTGCTCGGCACCGCGGCGATGTTTCTGGTGGGTGGCGGCATCCTGGTGCACGGCCTGCCGCCGGTCGACGATCTGCTGCGCCAGCTGCAGGGCCTGGCGCCGGGCGGCCTGCTTTCGGGTCTCACGATGCTGCTGTTCAATGCCGTGTTCGGCATGCTCGCCGGCGCGATCGTGCTCGGCGGGGTCAAACTCGCAAACCGGATTCGCAACGCGCTGCGGTGACTTCGAAGCGCCCGGCTCAGGCCGGCAGTTGCACGCCCAACGCGGCCAGCTGCTCCTCGGCGGGTCCCGCCCAGCCCCGGTTGGCGGCCGGCGAGGCCGGGCTCGGGTGCAGAATGCGGCCAATCGGCAGGCCGAGCCCGGCCAGGGCCGAGCGGGCGCGCCGTTCGGCAAAAACCCCGACACCCACCACCCGGGCCGGCTCGATCACCTCCACAAGGGCGCGCAGCGCGGCGTCGCAGGGTGCGAACAGCGCGGTCCGCTCGGCGGCCGGCAGCCGGTCCGGCGTGCGGTTACGGCCGGACGCCTCCAGGAACAGCAGCGGGCAGTAGTTGGCGACGAAAAAGTGTGCGAAAAACCGTTCCGGCGTGCCGAAACGCCGCTGTGCCCAGCCCCAGAACCGCAGCCCGCTGACTTCCTCGCGCTCGACCGCGAAGCCGAGCACCGGCCGTTGCGGGTGCTCGATGGGCGGTTTGCCGACCGCGCCCTCGATACCGAGCCAGTCGCGCACCGCGCTCACGGCGCCGAACGGCACCCCGGTCTGCGCCATGCCCCAGGGGCCGGGGTTCATGCCGAGCAGCAGGGTCTGCCCGCGCCCGGCCGCAGCGCGCTCGAGGTAGCGTTCGACCGCCCCCCGGGCGTAGACGAGCGGGTTGTAGACGTGCGTGACCGGCGCGGCGAAGGCAAGCCCGTCGACCGCGGCGGCCAGCGTGCGGCAGATGCGCTTGAGCGCCGTCGCGCGCGCGGCGGCGCTCACGAAGTTTCGCCGCCGCGTTCGCGCCGCCGTTTTTCCCACCAGGCCAGCCGCTTGCGGATCTCGCGCTCGAAGCCCCGCTCCGGCGGGTCGTAATAACGCTGCCGCGGCATCTCCTCGGGGAAATGATCCTGCCCTGAAAAGGCGTCGGGCGCGTCGTGGTCGTAGGCGTAGCCCGCGCCGTAGCCTTCACGCTTCATCAATTCGGTCGGCGCATTGAGAATGTGCTTTGGCGGGGACAGCGAACCCGTCTCGGCGGCCGACCGGCGCGCGGCGCCGTAGGCCGTGTAGGCGGCGTTGGACTTGGGCGCGGTCGCCAGGTAGATCACCGCCTGCGCCAGGGCCAGTTCGCCCTCGGGGCTGCCGAGGCGCTCGAAGGCCTGCCAGGCGGCGAGGCAGTGCGGCAGGGCCTGCGGGTCGGCCAGACCGATGTCTTCGACGGCCATCCGCACCAGGCGCCGGGCGATGTACTCGGGGTGTTCGCCGCCGGCCAGCATGCGCGCCAGCCAGTACAGCGCGGCGTCGGCGTCCGAGCAGCGGAACGACTTGTGCAGCGCGGAAATCAGGTTGAAGTGTGCATCGTCGTCCTTGTCGGACAGCGGCGCGCGGCGCTGTAC
>JARRQB010000263.1:0-3046 GCA_037382265.1 Gammaproteobacteria bacterium
CGAATGTCGCGGATCGCCACCCCCTCGGCCAGCAGGTTCTGCAGCACCTACAGCACCACCGACAGAGGCAGCGCCTTGGGCACCAGGTCCTCGGCCAGTTTCGGGGCCGCCTGCGAGAGGTTGTCGAGCAGCTGCTGCACCTCGTCGGGGCCGAGCAGCTCGCTGGCGTGGCGCTGCAGCAGCTCGCTCAGGTGGGTCGCAACCACGGTGCTGGCGTCGACCACCGTGTAGCCCAGGGTGCGGGCGTGCTCGCGCTGCGTCGCGTCGACCCAGACCGCGTCCAGACCGAACGCCGGGTCCTTGGTCGGCGTGCCCTGCAGTTCGCCGTAAATTTGGCCCGGGTTGATCGCCAGATCGCGGTCGGGAAAGACTTCCGCCTCGCCGACCGGGACGCCGTGCAGGGTGATTCGGTAGGCATTGGGGGCGAGATCCAGATTGTCGCGGATGTGCACCGACTGCACCAGGAAGCCGAGCTCCTGCGAGAGCTTCTTGCGCACCCCCTTGATACGGGTCATCAGCTGGCCGCCCTGGTTGCGGTCGACCAACGGAATCAGCCGGTAGCCCACCTCCAGGCCGATGACGTCGACCGGCTGAACGTCGTCCCAGGTGAGTTCGCGCAGCTCCGTGATCTCGTGCTCCGACGGCTGCTCCGGCTCCTCGGGCCGCGCTGCGGCCCGGCGCCGCCGCGCCACCAGATAAGCCAGACCGGCGGTGGCGCCGCCGAGCAGCAGGAACACCAGGTTCGGCATGCCGGGGATGAGGCCGAGTGTGGCGAGCACACCGGCGGCGACCGCCAGGGCGCGTGGGTTGTCCAGCAGCTGGGTAGCGACCTGCTCGCCCACGTCCTGGGCGTTGGAGACGCGCGTGACGATGATGGCCGCCGAGGTCGACAGCAGCAGCGAGGGAATCTGCGCCACCAGGCCGTCGCCGATGGTGAGCAGAACGTAGTACTGCACGGCCGTGGAGAAATCCAGGTCGTGCTGGCCCATACCGATGGCCAGTCCGCCGATGATGTTGATCAGCAGGATCAGGATGCCGGCCACCGCGTCGCCGCGAACGAACTTCGATGCGCCGTCCATCGCGCCGTAGAAGTCGGCCTCGCGGGCGACCTCTTCGCGGCGCGCCCGCGCCTGGTCCTGGTCGATCAGACCGGCGTTGAGGTCGGCGTCGATGGCCATCTGCTTGCCGGGCATGGCATCCAGGGTGAAGCGCGCCGAGACCTCCGACACCCGCCCCGCGCCCTTGGTGACCACCTCGAAGTTGATGATCACCAGGATGAAGAACACCACCAGACCGACCGCATAGTTGCCGCCGATGACGAAGGCGCCGAACGCCTCGATCACCTTGCCGGCCGCGTCGCCGCCCTGGTGCCCCTCGAGCAGGACGATGCGCGTCGAGGCCACGTTGAGCGCGAGCCGCAGCAGCGTCGCCACCAGTAGCAGCGAGGGAAACACGCCGAAGTCGAGCGGCCGCAGCGCGTACACCACGACCAGCAGCACCACCAGCGACAGCGCGATATTGAAACTGAAGAACAGGTCGAGCACGAAAGGCGGCAGCGGCACGACAACCATTGCCAGCAGCATCATCAGCATGACCGGCGCGCCCAGACCACGTGCGCCCACCTGTCTCACGTTGTTCAAGACCAATGCGGTATTCATGGCTTGGCACTTCGCTGTTTCGACGGGACCACGGCCCCGCGGCCCGGGGCCGAGGAGAGACGATGGCAAGTTGCGCCAACCGCGGTAGAGCGGCTAAACGCGGCGCACCCCGCAAAACACCCGTGGCGGCGCCGCGCAACGACCCCAGGCCCTAGGCCCTCGACCCTGGGCCCTGCGTTTCCCCTTGTGACGCGTCTCCTCATCTCGGGTGCTCCTCTGTCCGCAGCTCGTCCGGTATCGGGAACTCGCTCGGCGGCTGCGGGATGTCGCCGCCGGCCTCCTCGAAGGCGTGGAGCTGGAACACGTAGGCCAGCAGCTGCGCGACGGCGACGTAGAGCGCGGCGGGGATGGCCTCGTCGAGCTCGGTGTTGAAATAGATGGCTCGCGCGAGCAGTGGCGCCTCGATGACGGGCACGGCGTGCGCGGCGCCGATACGGCGGATGTTGGCGGCCACCAGCTCGGTACCCTTGGCGACGACGATCGGGGCGCGCATGCGCTCGGCGTCGTAGCGCAGGGCGACGGCGTAGTGCGTCGGGTTGGTCACGATGACGTCGGCCTTGGGCACCTCCTCCATCATGCGGCGCTGCGCCATTTCGCGCTGCAGCTGGCGGATGCGGCCGCGCACCTCGGGCCGCCCCTCGGTCTCCTTCAACTCCTCCCGCACCTCCTGCTGCGTCATCTTGAGCTGGCGCTTGTGGTCCCAAAGCTGGAACGGCACGTCGACGGCGGCGACCAGCACCAGGGTGCTGGCCACGATGATGCCGCCCCAGCCGATCAGCTTGGCACTCTCGACGATGCCGACGCCCACGTCCATGCTTCCCAGGTAAAGCAGGTCGGGTGCCCACCACCACAGCAACAGGGTTGTCGTGCCCGCGATGAGCACGAACTTTGCCATGGACTTGAGCAACTCCATCAAGCCGCGCATCGAGAACACCCGCTTCATCCCCTTGACCGGGTCCAGCTTGTCGAGCTTGGGCGTCAGCGCCTCGGCGCTGAGGTTGAAGCCGCCCAGGGCGACGGAGGCCAGGACCGCCACCACCAAGGTCACGCCGAAGAACGGCAGCAGCATCGAGACCGTGGCGCGCAGCGCGTAGGTCAGGTGCCGCAGCACCGCCGCGGGGTCGAACAGCTCTTCGCGGGCCAGCGCGAAATTGAGGCTGAAGACCTCGTCTATGCCGCGCATGAAGTGCTTGCCGAGCACGATCAGGGCCAGCGTGCCCAGCAAGCTCACCGCCATGGTGGTGAGCTCGCGCGAACGCGCGATCTGGCCCTTGCGCCGGGCTTCCTGCAGACGCTTCGCGGTAGGTTCTTGTGATTTCTCCTGGCCGTCTTCGTTTTCCGCCATGCTGGCTCTCCCGGGTCGCCTTCAGCGCGCGGCTAGATCAGGA
>JARRQB010000264.1:0-5445 GCA_037382265.1 Gammaproteobacteria bacterium
ACCTGGCGCTGGGTCAGGACGCGCCCCGCCACGTCCCCGACCATCCACTCGCGGTCGCCGTCGAAGCCGCGCGAACCCAGGCCGAGACGCTCGAAACGAGCGCCGCGCAAAGACTTCACCGGGTAGCGCCACAGCTCGCTCAGTCGGTACACGGCCTCGCCCCCCTTCTCAAACTACCGCCTCGACGGCCGACTATCGGTAGAGCAACGACGTCACCCTGTAGCGCCCTTTATGGAACTCGGACCCTACCTTCGCCTAATGGTACAGAAAGACGGCTCGGATCTGTTTTTCAGTACCGGCGCACCGGTGAACTTGAAGGCACAGGGCAAGACCATGGCGATCGGAGACCAGCGGCTCGCCCAGGGCGACGTCATCAAGCTCGCCCACTCGGTGCTGAACGCCGAACAGATCAGGGAATTCGAGGAGACGATGGAGTGCAACCTGGCCATTTCTGTCAACGGACTCGGCCGCTTCCGCGTCAACGTCTTCCGCCAGCGCGGCGACGCAGCCATGGTGATCCGGTTCATCAAGGGCGTCATTCCCTCGCTCGACGAGCTCAACCTGCCGCCGCTGCTGCGCAAGATCATCATGCTGCCGCGCGGCCTGGTACTGGTCGTGGGCTCGACCGGCTCGGGCAAATCCACGTCGCTGGCGTCGATGATCGACTACCGCAACACCCACAGTACCGGGCACATCCTGACCATCGAGGACCCGATCGAGTACCTGCACACGCACAAGAAGTCGGTGGTCAACCAACGTGAGGTCGGGCTGGACACCCTGAATTACGGGAACGCGTTGAAGAACGCCCTGCGTGAGGCACCCGACGTCATCCTGATCGGCGAGATCCGCGACGCGCCGACCATGCAGCAGGCCATCGCCTATGCCGAAACCGCCTCTCGCTCAACCTCAAGGCGGTGGTCTCGCAGCGCCTGATCCGCGGCAAGGACGGCGGCCGCGTACCCGCGGTGGAAATTCTGGTACAGACCAGCTACATCGCCGAACTCATCCAGAAGGGCAAGATCCCCGAACTCAAGGAGGCCATGGAAAAGGGCAACGAACACGGCATGCAGAGCTTCGACCAGGCACTTTACAACCTCTACTTCGACGACAAGATCACGCTGGACGAGGCGCTGAACAGCGCCGACTCGCGCAACAACCTGGCCCTGCGCATCCGCCTGCGCGAGGGCGGAGGGGAGGGATAGCGGCAGCGCGCGAGCGCGAGGAACTGGCGCCCGCGTCGCCAGCGCCTGCAGGCCGGGCGATCGCGCCCCGAGTTGGTGCAACTCGCGCCTGCCAGACGCGAGTTCGAACCTGGGAGCGAGCATCTGGCGCAACGCCCTCGCCCGTCCCGACCCGATCTCTCGTCTCTCGTCTCTCGTTCGCTGCCACCGGATCTCGGCTGCCGCCATGCGGCCGCGGTACCCCGGCCGGCGTTCGCCTTCCTTGGTTTGCGGCCCTCGGCCCTGCCTGCGGGGCCTTGACCACTGCCTTGGCGGTCGTCGTACGGCTATTGGCCCTACCGGCTCGGGATTTGCATAATGTGGACTAATCCAAGTTCGGGCAAATTCGAGCACGCAACGTATGACCAAGACCCACGATGGCGCCTTCACACCGGAATGTGCCAAACAGCACCAAGCCAAGGTCGACAACCTCCAACCGCTCGGCATGTCGGTGGAGGGTCTGAAGGCCGATTTCAAGCACTACTTCAGCCACTACCTGGGGCGTGACAAGTACTGCGACGCCCCGCACTACGCCTATGCGGCGCTGGCACTGTCGCTGCGGGCCCGGCTGATGGAGCGCTGGAAGAGCACGGAATACGCCTACGAGGAAGCTCACTGCAAGCGCGCCTATTACCTCTCGCTCGAGTTCCTGATGGGCCGCACGCTGGGCAACACCATGCTCAATCTGGGCCTCACTAGTGAAGTGCGCGAGGGCATGGTGCAGCTTGGCCTGAGTCTGGAAGAGGTCATCGATGCCGAGCCCGACGCCGGTCTCGGCAACGGCGGCCTGGGCCGACTGGCGGCCTGCTTCCTCGACAGCTGCGCCTCGATACAGCTGCCGGTGCGCGGTTACGGGCTGCGCTACGAATACGGCATGTTTCGCCAGATCATCGAGAACGGCTACCAGCGCGAGGAGCCCGATCATTGGCTGCGTGACGGCAACCCCTGGGAACTGGAACGCCCCGAGTACACCCAGCGCATCCAGTTCGGCGGCCGCACCGAGTTCTACCGCGACCACCTCAACCGCACGCGGGCCCGCTGGGTGGACACCCACGACGTCCTCGCCGTGCCGTACGACACACCCGTGCCGGGTTTCCGCAACGGCACGGTGAACACCCTGCGGCTGTGGAAGTCGGCCGCGACCGACGAGTTCGACCTCGAGGAATTCAACGCCGGCGACTACGCCGAGTCGGTTGCCGCCAAGAACGACGCCGAGCACATCACCATGGTGCTCTACCCCAACGACGCGAGCGAGAACGGTAAGGAACTGCGCCTGCGCCAGCAATATTTCCTGGCTTCGGCCAGCCTGCAGGACGTGCTCCGGGACTGGACTCGCATGCACGGCAAGGACTTCAGCGAGTTCGCCCACCGCAACGTTTTCCAGCTCAACGACACCCACCCGACCATCGCCGTCGCCGAGCTGATGCGGCTACTGATGGACGAACAGGGTCTGGAGTGGGACGAGGCGTGGCGCATCACCACTGACACCATGGCGTATACCAACCACACGCTGTTGCCCGAGGCGCTGGAGCGCTGGCCGGTAAGGCTGTTCCGCAGCCTGTTGCCGCGGCTGCTGGAGATCATCTTCGAGATCAACGCGCGCTTCCTCGGTGAGGTCGCGCAGCGCTGGCCGGGAGACACCGAGCGGCTGGCGCGGCTGTCGATCATCGAAGAGGGGTCGGAACAACAGGTTCGTATGGCCTACCTGGCGATCGTCGGCAGCTTTTCGGTCAACGGCGTCGCGGCGCTGCATTCGCGCCTGTTGCAGGAGGGCCTGTTCCGCGACTTCTACGAGTTGTGGCCGCACAAGTTCAACAACAAGACCAACGGGGTCACGCAGCGCCGCTGGCTCGCCTGGTGCAATCGCCCGCTGCGCGAACTGCTGGAGGGCCATATCGGCAGCGACTGGTTCTGCCATCTGGATCAGCTCGCCAGGCTGCGCGATCTCGCCGAAGACGACGACTTCCGCCGGGCCTGGCACGAGGTGCGCCTGCAGAACAAAGAGCGTCTGGCCCACTTGGTGCGCCAGGAGACCGCCATCGACTTTCCCACCGAGGCGATGTTCGACGTCCAGGTCAAGCGCATCCACGAGTACAAGCGCCAACTGCTCAACGTCCTGCACGTGATCCACCTGTATGCCCGGATCAAGCACGGCGACACCACCGACTGGACCCCGCGCTGCGTGCTCATCGGCGGCAAGGCCGCACCGGGCTATGCCCAGGCCAAGCTGATCATCAAATTCATCAACGCCGTGGCGCGTATCGTCAACGGCGACCCCGCGACGGCAGGGCTGTTGCGCCTGGCATTCCTGCCCAACTACCGGGTCTCCGCGATGGAGATCATCGCCCCCGGGACCGACCTGTCTGAACAGATCTCCACCGCGGGCAAGGAAGCCTCGGGCACCGGCAACATGAAGTTCATGATGAACGGTGCGGTGACCATCGGCACCCTGGACGGCGCCAACATCGAGATTCGTGAAGAGGTCGGGGAGCAAAACTTCTTCCTGTTCGGGCTGACCGCGGAGGAAGTCGCGCTGACCCGAATCCGGCCTGTTCAACCCGTTCGATCCGGGTCTGTTCGATCCCATCGTCCACTCGATTCGCAACCCGCAGGATCCCTGGGTGGTCGCGGCAGACTTCGCCAGCTTCGTGGAGGCCCAGGAGCAGGCCGCCGCCGCCTACCGCGACCAGGACCGCTGGCTGCGTATGAGCATTCACAACAGCGCGGCCAGCGGACGCTTCTCTACCGACCGCACCATGCGGGAGTACAACCGCGACATTTGGCACCTGGAGACGGTCTCCGCACTGCCCGTGACGCCGCCGGTACTCGCCTCCGAGGTGCGGACGAGTTGAGTCGCGAGGCGGACCGCTTAACCGCCTTCCAGGTCGCACGCCTGCCGGAGATCCGCTTCGGCGCCGGTACGCTCGAGCAGCTGCCAGAAGTGATCGCACGCTTCGGCCGACGCGTTCTGCTGGTGATGGGGCACAGCTCGTTCCGCAACTCGTCCCGCTGGCCCTGGCTGAAGGAACGCCTGCGCGAACAACGCTCCAGCTGGGCAACCATCCGGGTGCTGGGGGAACCCTCGCCCGCACTGGTCGATGAGGCCGTAGCCGACCACCGCGCCGGCGACTTCGACGTGGTGGTCGGCATCGGTGGCGGCAGTGTGCTCGACGCCGCCAAGGCAATCGCCGGGCTGCTGCGCACCGGCACCGGCGTGCTCGACCACCTCGAGGGGGTGGGCCGCGGCCTGCCCTACCCCGGACCCGTCGTGCCGCTGATCGCAGTGCCGACCACCGCTGGGACCGGTTCGGAGACCACCAAGAACGCCGTGCTGTCGGTTCAGGGCGCGGCGGGCTACAAGAAGTCCTTTCGCGACGATCGGCTGGTGGCCGCGGTAGCCATCGTCGACCCGGCGTTGCTCGGCAGCTGCCCGAAGTCGCTGATCGCCGCCAACGGCATGGATGCCCTCACCCAGCTGCTCGAGTCGTATGTATCGCTGCGCGCCAGTCCCTTCACCGACGCGCTCGCCGCCTCCGGCCTGCAAGCCTTCCGCGACGGGTTCTGGACGGCGTGGCGCGAGGACGGCCCAGAGGCGGAAACCGGCTATGGTCATCTGGCCTACGCCTCGCTGTGCTCGGGCATCACGCTCGCCCAGGCCGGACTCGGCTCGGTGCACGGCCTGGCATCGCCGCTTGGAGCCTTCTTTCCCATACCGCACGGGGTGGTTTGCGGCACCCTACTCGCCGCCGCCACCCGCATCAACGTCCGCGTGCTGCGCACGCGCGACCCCGATGGACCGGCGCTGGACAAATACGCCGAGGCGGCGGTGTTGCTGACCGGCCGGATGTTCCCCTCGCAGCAGGCAGCCTGCGACGGCCTCGTCGAGGTTTTGCAGGAGTGGACCGACCGCCTAGGCCTGCCGCCCCTGTCGGACTACGGCATGGCGGACGCCGATCTCGCGCGGGTCCTCGCCAATAGCCGCGGTAGCAGCATGCAGACCAACCCCGTCGTCCTGACCGACGAGGAGGTCGCCGAGGTCGTGCGGGCCCGGCTCTAGCAAAAAGGGGGCAGTCCCCTTTATCATCGACTGCCTCGGGGCCGTAGCTCAGCTGGGAGAGCGTCGCGTTCGCAATGCGAAGGTCAGGGGTTCGATCCCCCTCGGCTCCACCATTTTATATGTTATAAAACAGTTACTTAAGAATTAGGCGCGAAGCCTGTAAAACCC
>JARRQB010000265.1:0-3016 GCA_037382265.1 Gammaproteobacteria bacterium
GTCGAACTCGACCCGCAGTATTCGGCGGCGTGGAAGCTCTACGGCAAGGCCCTGGCGGCGCTCGAACGGCAGGCCGAGGCGGCCGAGGTGTACCGCAGGGGCATCGCCGTGGCCGAACGGCGCGGTGACGTGCAAGCGGCCAAGGAGATGCGGGTGTTCCTCAAGCGCGCGCAGAAGGCGCTGGGCCGGGAGCCCGATTAAGGTGCGCGGGCGCGGCCGCCGGCGCGCCGATCAGCCAGCAGCGGTGCGGTGGGTGGCGGCGAAAGTCGGGCGGGACGGTGCGTCCGGTGATCTCCTCGACGGCGCCGAGTTCGTGCACGGCGTCGTCCAGCCGAAAGCCCCGGCGGTTGTTCGAAAACACCAGCCGGCCGGCCGGGGCGAGCAGCCGGACCGTCTGCCGCAGCAGCGCGAGGTGGTCGCGTTGCACGTCGAACGTGGCCTGCATGCGCTTGGAATTGGAAAAGCTCGGCGGGTCGAGCACGATCAGATCGAAGCGGGCCCGGGCGGCGACGGCATCGGTCAGGAAGCGCAGCGCGTCGGCGCATACCAGGCGGTGGCGCTTGAAGTCGTCGATGTCGTTCAGCAGGAAGTTGCGCCGCGTCCAGTGCTGGTAAGTCGACGACATGTCGACCGTGACGGTGCGGCGCGCCCCGCCGGCGGCCGCGTACACGCTGAAGCTGCCGGTATAGGCGAACAGGTTGAGCACCGTTCGGCCATCGGCCTGTGCGCGCAGCCAGGCGCGCGTGTCGCGGTGGTCGAGGAACAGGCCGGTGTCGAGGTAGCGGCCGAGATTGACCTCGAAGCGCAGCCCGTGTTCCAGCACCGCTAGCCGGCGGCCCGCGGCGGCCGTCCTTTCGTACTGCGCCGAACCGCGCTGACGGCGGCGCGCTTGCAGCACCAGGCGATCAACCGGGGTGTCGGTGCCTGCCGCGATGGCGTCGAGGTGCTCGGCTACGCCTGCATCGTCCAGGGGGCGCCGGCCCTCGAAGCGCTGCACGTACAACCAGTCGGCGTAGCGGTCCACGGCATAGGGAAAGCCCGAGATGTCCCGGTCGTACAGGCGGTACGCATCGATGCCCTCCCGCCGCGCCCAGCGGCTCCAGTGGCGCTGGTTCTTGCGCAGGCGGTTGGCGAGGTCGGCGGTGCTCAAGGCGCGCCCGGCAGGCGCCGGGCCGCAACCGCCAGCGCGCCCCAGCCGATCAGGAAGGCGGTCCCGCCGAAGGGTGTGACCGCGCCGAGCCAGCGCGCCCCGGTGAGCGCGAGCAGATAGAGGCTGCCGGAGAACAACAGGATGCCGACCGCGAACGCCCAACCGGCCGCGGCGGCGGCGCGCGACGGCGCGCGCCGCGCGAGCAGGCCGACCGCCAGCAGGGCCAGGGCGTGCAGGGCGTGGTAGTCGACCGCCTTGTCCCACCAAGCCAGCTGGGCGGCCGGCAGTCGACCCTCGAGCCCGTGGGCGCCGAAGGCGCCGAGGGCTACCGCAACGAAGCCGGCGAGCGCGCCGGCAGTCAGCATGGTGCGGCCCATCAGTGCGCTGCCAGGCGCCCGAGTTCGGCCAGGATGCCGAGCAGCAGGGTCTCGCCGCGCGGCCCCATGCCCCGGCGCAGGCGGTCGGGGTCGCGTTCGCCGTTGACCATGGGCCGGATGCACCCGGCCAGGCGGGCCATGTCGCCGCCCGCCTTGCTCATCTGTTCGGCCATGTTGGCCACCAGCACCAGGGCCTGAGCGTTGCCGGTCGCCGCCGCGTGGATCATGTGGGCCAGGCCGGGCGCGGCGAGCGCCGCATCGGGCTGCGCCTGCGGGTCCGGCAGGGTGGCCGGGTCCTGCAGGCCGCGCAGCACCGCCTCGGCGATGGCCCGGTCCTCCTCGTCGAGCCCCTGCAGCACACCCGGGTCGCGCCGCCCGCGGAGGATCTCGTGCAGGGCGGCGACCAGGCGGTCCCAGCCTTGGTCGCCGGCGTTGCGCAGCAGGGTGTCCAGTTCGTTGCGGCGCTCGGCGTTGCCGGCCAACGCCACCAGCTCGCGGATGAAACGAGCGTGGGCGAGGACGATCTGCTGGGTCTTGTCGGGGTAGGGCATGGCAAACCGTCGGGCGTGGTACGGGGGGATCAATCCGCTGCCGGGGGCTGTCGAATGGCAGGTCGATGCTGTTTGGTCGACAGGCGTCTGCGGGACACGACCATACGTTGCCGGCAGCACGTTGGTGCGCGCTAGTATGCCGCATGGCCGGCGTCGAGCGCGACGGCGTCGTGCGGCAAGCCCCAGCCCCGGTTGCGCTAACCTGACCCGGGGCGCAACCGCGGCATGGGGGAACTGGCTTTGAAATGGTGGATTCTGATGTTGTCGTTGCCGGTGGCACTGCTCGCCGGCGCGCTGCTGCTCAACCGACCGCCCTGGTTCGAGCCGCCGGGGCCGCTGGCGCGGCTGCGGCTGTACCTGACCACCAATGTTGCCGAAACCCGGGTCGACCACGCACGGCCGGAGCTCCGACCGCTGGTGCTCGCGCTGCCCGAGCCCGACGCCCGCGCGCGGGTGGAGGCGGCGATGCGGACGCTCGGCTGGCGCAACGTCCGCCGCACCGGTGAGGCCCTGACCGCGGAGGTCGTCACGCCGCTGTTGCGCTTCGTCGACGACGTCGCTGTCCGGCTCGAACCCGGTGCCGACGGGATACTGGTGCAGGTGCGCTCGGCGTCGCGCCTCGGCCGCGGCGACCTCGCAGCCAACACGCGCCACGTGCTGGATCTCTACGCCGCGTTGCGCTGACGCACGGACTGCTGCCGTCACCGTCCACGGACGGGGGCGGTTGGCTACCGCGGGGTCGGCAGCAGCGCCAGCGACTCGGCGGCGATCTGCCGTACCTCCGCGTCCGGGTCGTCGACCAGCGCGGCGACGTGGGGCCGGGCGTGCGCCGACCCGGACAGCCCCAGGTAGTGGCAGGCGTCCGCCCGGACCTGCGGTTCCCCGGCTCGGGTCAGCGCCGCGAGGTCCGGGATCACCGCCGCAAGCGCCTCGGCGTC
>JARRQB010000266.1:0-3003 GCA_037382265.1 Gammaproteobacteria bacterium
GCTGTTGCAGGCGCGCTGGCGCGCGGCGGACTTGGACTGGGCCCTGCAGCTTGCCGACCTGTTGCTGGTGCGCTTCGAGGACGCCGATGCCGGGGGGTTCTTCTTCACCGCCGACGACCACGCGGAATTGCTGCAGCGCCCCAAGGGGTTCGCCGACGAGTCGGTGCCCGCCGGCAACGGCGTGGCGGTCCTGGCCCTGCAGCGGCTCGGCCACCTGGTCGGCGACGCCCGGCTGCTGGCGGCCGCCGAGCGTACTCTGCGGGCCGCCTGGCCGGCCATCGGCCGCCTGCCCTACGCCCACCCCTCGTTGCTGCTGGCCCTGGCGGACTATCTGACACCGCCGTCGATCCTGGTGCTGCGCGGGCCGACCGCGGAACTGGCCGCATGGCAGACGGCGGCGCGGGAACACGGCGACGCGACGCGGCTCGATTTCGCCATCCCCGACGATGTCGACCAGCTGCCGGGCGCGCTGGCGGCGCGGGCCGCGCACGGCGGCGTCACCGCCTACCTGTGCCGCGGCACGTCCTGCGAGGCGCCCGTGACCCGGCTGGCGGACCTGGCAGGGCGGCTCGGCGCGAACAGATTGGAATAATTCGCCGGGCTGTGCGTCTATACGGGCATGGAGGGAACGACCAAGACACTGCTGGACCGGCTGTTCGCCCAGACCCGGCTCAACGAAACCGTCGCCCGGCGGTTGGATGCTGCACTGCAACATGCTATACCCCGCCCCATGGACATGCACCGACAGGCCGGCCGCCACGGCCTCAGCGGACTGCTCGACAGCCTGCTGATCGCCAAAGACCTCGCAGGGACCATCCTGAAGGGCTTCGACAAGCACTTCCGCATCTACCGCGAGATCACCCGGCAGGCCCGCGATCACTTCATACGCGGCGACTGGGCCGCCGGCCGGCGGTGCGTGAGCGACCGGATCAGCCTGTACGACACCCGCGTGCAGGAGGCGATCGCCGAGCTGAAGGCACGCTTCGACCTGGCGGACATCGACACCGCGCTCTGGGCCGAGGTCAAACTGCAGTACATGGGCATGCTGTACGCCCACCGCCAGCCGGAACTGGCCGAGACCTTCTACAACTCGGTGTTCACCGGACTGTTTGCGCGCCACTACTACCACAACGACAACATCTTCGTGCGGCCGTCGATCTCGACCGAGCGCATCGACGGCGAGTCGCCGACCTACCGCAGCTTCTACCCGACGCGCGAGGGCTGGCGGGCGGCGCTCACCCGGATGCTGACCGAGGCGGACATCGGCCTGCCGTACGCCGACCTGCGGCGCGACGTGCGGCTGATCGTCCGCCGCCTCAAGCGCCTGCCGCACGCCCCGCTGACCCTGCGCCAGCACTTCCAGATCCAGGTGCTGTCGTCGGTGTTCTACCGCAACAAGGCGGCCTATCTGGTCGGGCGGGCCCTGAACGGCGCCGAGAAATACCCCTTCATCCTGCCGCTGTGCCGCACCGCCGACGGCAGGGTGTTCGTCGACGCCTTGGTGACCGAATCCGACGACGTCGCCAACCTGTTCAGCTTCGCCCGCGCCTACTTCCTGGTCGACACCGAGGTGCCCTCGGCGGTGGTGCGCTTTCTGCTGAGCTTCCTGCCGGGCAAGTCGACGGCGGACCTGTACACCTCGATCGGCTTCCACAAGCAGGGCAAGGCGGAGTTCTACCGCGACTTCCTGGACCACCTGCGCCACTCGTCCGACGAACTGGTGGCGGCACCGGGCACCAGGGGCATGGTGATGTCGGTGTTCACGCTGCCTTCCTACCCCTATGTCTTCAAGCTCATCAAGGACCGCTTTGCCCCGCCCAAGGACACCACCCGCCAGGCGGTCATCGACAAACACCGCTGGGTGAAGCGCCACGACCGCGTCGGGCGCATGGCCGACACCTGGGAGTTTTCTTACACGGCTTTCCCGCGCGCGCGGTTCACCCCCGAACTGCTGCGCGAACTGCAGCAGGACGCCCCGTCGCAGGTCCTGCTCGAGGGCGACTCGGTGGTCATCAAGCACCTGTTCATCGAGCGGCGGCTGAACCCGTTGAACCTGTTCCTGGAAGAGGCCGGCCCCGCAGCGGCGGCCGACGCCCTGCGCGAGTACGGCGATGCGATAAAAGACATCGCCGCCGCCGGGATCTTTCCCGGCGACCTGTTGTTCAAGAACTTCGGCGTGACCCGTCACGGTCGGGTGATCTTCTACGATTACGACGAGATCGTGCCGATCGGCCAGTGCCGGTTCCGGCGCATCCCGCCGCCACGCACCCCCGAAGACGAGTGGGCGGCGGAGCCCTGGTACTCGGTCGGGCCGGACGACGTGTTTCCCGAGGAGTTCGCCACCTTCCTGTTCAGCGACCCGCAGTGGCGGCGGGCGTTCGCACAGCACCACGCCGATCTGCTCGACGCCGCTTACTGGCGCTCGATCCAGCAAGAGGTGGCCGCCGGGGGGTTTCCCGACGTCTTCCCCTACCGTCGGCACATCCGCTTCCTGCAGGTGCCGGACTGACCGGGCGCGAAGGTAGCACAGCCGAGCACCGGGCCGGCCGCAGCTGTAATAATCCACGTCGATCCACGGTCCTCAACCTTATGGGAGAAGTGAGCCTGCATTTCGATGCCCTGGTCCGCGCCCTGTCGCCGGAACTGTATCGCTACGCGCTCGGCCTGTGCGGGTGCGCCGAGGTGGCCGAGGACCTGGTGCAGGAGACCTTTCTGCGCGCCTGGCGCTCGCAGACCCAGCTGCGCGACGCCGCGGCGGCGCGCGCCTGGCTGTACCGCATCCTGCGCAACGAGCATGCCCGGCTTTACGAACGCCGGCGCCCGGAGGCGCGGGACCCCGCGCTGCTGCCGCCGGTACCGGATCACGGTTACGACACCAGCACCGACGCGTTCGTGCTGCGCCGGGCCCTGGCGGGGCTCGACGTCGCCTACCGCGAGCCCCTGTTGCTGCAGGTCATCGGCGGGTTCAGCTGCAAGGAGATCGGCGACCTGCTCGGCTTGAAG
>JARRQB010000267.1:0-2991 GCA_037382265.1 Gammaproteobacteria bacterium
TCCGTTGCCGCCGACCGCGCCACCGACCGGGCCAACCTTTTGCACACGAGGTAAACTTCGCGCCGGAACTACCCCAAGGTGAGGTCGTCACCTGTCGAGAACCCCGTTTTAATCAGGAGGAGTCGAGATGATCAAAATTTCGTTGTCGCTTGGCCTGTTGCTCGCAGCGGGCTCGGCCAGCTGGGCCGCGGGCGATCCCGGCGCCGGCCGCGTCAAGTCCGAGGCCTGCCTCGGTTGTCACGGCATCGCCACCTACAACAACGTCTACCCGACCTACCACGTGCCCAAACTGACCGGCCAGCACGCCGAGTACATCGTCGCGGCGCTTCAGGCCTACCAGGGGGGTCAGCGCAAGCACCCGACCATGGAGGCGCAGGCCTGGGGCATGAGCGACCAGGACATGCAGGACATCGCCGCCTACTGGGCGAGCGCGGGCAATTAGGGGGCGAGACGATGAAAGCACCGAATACCTTGTTTTGCGCCGCCCTGACCGCCGTCGTCATGACCGGCACGGCCTGGGCCGGCGATCCGGCACGCGGCGCCGAAAAGGCCCAGCAGGTCTGCGCCAGCTGTCACGGCGTCGACGGCGTCAGCCAAAACCCCATCTACCCGCACATCGGTGGGCAATACCGCGACTACCTGCTGCACGCGCTGCGCGCCTACCAATCCGGCGCGCGTCAGAACGCCATCATGCAGGGCATGGTGGCGCCGCTGTCGGAGCAGGATATCGAGGACCTGGCAGCCTACTTCGCGAGCCAGCCGGGCGTCCTGCACAAGACCCCGCGCTGACCGCCGACCGCCGCCGGCCAGCCGCCGGCGGCGTCACGTCCCGGCGTCCAACCAGGCACGCAGCGCAGCCAGGCGCTCGCGCCCCAGCAGGTGCCAGTGCAGGCGGTCGTCCCGTGGTATCGGGGCGGGCCGCTCGACCACGGGCGGCGAATCGGCCGTCGAACCGTCCAGGGTCTCGACCAGACGGAAACGCCGATAGCCGGCCGCGTCGCGGCAGCCCCGACCGGCCGCAAACGCCGCCAGCCGCTCGTCCTCCGACAGGCGCAACGCGCGCGGCAGGTACACCAGCAGGCGCCCGCCGACCGCGATCAGCCATCCCGGCGGAAACGGCTGCGCCGCCTCCGTCACCTCGATGTCGTCGAAGACCTCGTCGGGGCAGGTGCAGCCGAGTCCGCCGCGCACCAGTTGCTCGACGACGGCGCGTTGCCTTGAATCGCTCATCATTGCGTTGACCTATGACTACACTTGAAATACTCAATCATGCACGGCATGCGCGCTGCACCATAATGCTAAGTTGACCAATGACAAGAAACGGCCGGCGCGCGTCGTCGACGCGGGACCCATGCCCACTCCGAGGTGACACGAGATGACCGAACGCGTTTCCGTTGGCGGCCTGCAGGTCGCCCAACCGCTCTACGACCTGATCCGCGACGAAGTCGCACCGGGCACCGGCATTGCGCCCGACGACTTCTGGACGCGCTTCGGCGAGATCGTGCGTGACCTGGCACCGCGCAATCGCGCCCTGCTGGCACGACGCGACGAACTCCAGGCGGCGATCGACAACTGGCACCGGCAACGTCACGGCGAGCCGCACGATCACGAGGAATACAAGGCGTTCCTGCGCGAGATCGGCTACCTGCAACCCGAGGGAGACGACTTCCGGGTCGGTACCGCGAACGTCGACCCCGAGATCGGCGAGATCGCCGGCCCGCAACTGGTCGTCCCGGTCAACAACGCCCGCTACGCGCTGAACGCGGCGAACGCCCGCTGGGGCAGCCTGTTCGACGCCCTGTACGGCACCGACGTGATTGCCGACGAGGGCGAGACCGCCAAGGGCAAGGGCTACAATCCGGTGCGCGGCGAGGCGGTGTTCGACCTCACGCATCGTTTCCTCGACCAGGCCGCCCCGCTGGCGGGCGCCAGCTGGGCCGACGCCACCGGCCTGGCGGTGGTCGACGGCAGGCTCCGGGTGACCACGGGCAGCGGCGAAACCGCCCTGGCGGAAGCCGACAAGTTCGCCGGCTTCCGCGAGGACGGCGGCAGGCTGGTCTCCGTGCTGCTGGCCAATCACGGGCTGCACGTGGAAATTCGCCTCGATCCCGAACACCCGGTCGGCAAGCAGCACCCGGCCGGCGTCCGCGACGTGGTCCTGGAGGCGGCCGTGACCACCATCCAGGACTGCGAGGACTCGGTCGCGGCGGTCGACGCGGAGGACAAGGTCGGCGTCTACCGCAACTGGCTGGGCCTGATGAACGGCGACCTGACCGCCTCGTTCGAGAAGGGCGGCGGCATCGTCGACCGGGCGCTCGAGCCCGATCGCGAATTCACCGCACCCGACGGCAGCACGCTTACGCTGCCCGGCCGTGCGCTGCTGTTGATTCGCAATGTCGGCCACCTGATGACCATCGACGCGGTGCTCACCGATGCGGGCGAAGAAGTCCCCGAGGGCATGCTCGACGGCATGGTCACCGCACTGATCGCGCTGCACGATCTCAAGGGCCTGGGGCGTTACCGCAACTCGCGCGCGGGCAGCATGTACATCGTCAAGCCGAAGATGCATGGCCCGGACGAGGTCGCCTTCGCCGTGGAACTGTTCGGCCGCATCGAGCAGGCGCTCGGCATGGCGCCAGACACCCTGAAGATCGGCATCATGGACGAGGAGCGGCGCACGACCGTCAACCTCAAGGAGTGCATTCGGGCAGCCCGTAACCGGGTCATCTTCATCAACACCGGCTTCCTGGACCGTACCGGCGACGAGATCCACACCTCGATGGAAGCCGGCCCGATGATCCGCAAGGGCGACATGAAGAGTGCCCCGTGGATTCTGGCCTACGAGAACTGGAACGTGGACATCGGCCTGGCCTGCGGCCTGCCCGGCCACGCCCAGATCGGCAAGGGCATGTGGCCGATGCCGGACGAGATGGCCGCCATGGTCGCGACCAAGCAGGCGCACCCCGCGGCCGGCGCCAACACGGCCTGGGT
>JARRQB010000268.1:0-2973 GCA_037382265.1 Gammaproteobacteria bacterium
ACAAGCTGATCAAGCCCGCCCGATCGCCGAGCGGTCGCCGCCTGATCGAGGTGCGCTACTGGAAACGCGACGGCAGCTATCGCATCGCCTACCGCCCGGACGGCACCGGGGCGTTCGAGGAAATCACCCGCGCGGCGCTCGACGCGCGGCTCGAGCGGCTGCGGCAGGAAGCGGAGAACGGCCTGTACATCAAGGTGATCTTTCCGGAGGAGAGCGGCCTGTCGTTCAACGAGGCGTGGGAGTTCACCAACCACCTGCACCGCAACTACGACTACTACCACCAGGAAAACCTGCACGAGAACGCACCGACGGCACCGCAGCGAGCCGACCCATGAGCGTTCACGCCTGTGCCGTCCGGGACGTACCAGCCGGGGCCTGCCACCCGGGCGGATCGTCGAACGAGGAGGGCAGCACCAGACGGCGCTGTTCGAGCCCACCGGCTCAGCCGGCTGAACGCTGTTTCTTCCAAGCCACCTCGTCACGCAGATAGACCGGCTGGGCCTGCTCCGGCGCCACCAGCGCGCCCCGGCGACAGGCCGCGGCGCCGAGCACCGCGACGTCGTGCGCGTGGACCCGAATCCCTGGTCGCACCGCCGCCACCACCGGACCCAGGCGGGCAGCCAGGGTGTCCCGGTAGCTGTCCCAGCCACTCCCCGCGCCGGTCCAGCCCGCGCCCGCGGGCAACGGCACGGCCGACGGCGGCAATACCTGCTCCAGCCCGTCGGCGGACTCTCCGGCCGCCGGGTCGGCTAGCCAGTAGACCTCGCCCATGCGGGCGTCCAGGGCCGCCAGTACGGGACCGGCCGCCGCCTCTCGGCGCACCCGCGCGGCCAACGCCCGCAGAGTGGACACCGGCGCGACCGGCAGTTGCGCGGCGAAGGCCGCGCCTTGCGCTACGGCGGCGGCGATGCGCACGCCGGTGAACGAACCCGGGCCGCGTCCGAAGGCGACCGCATCGAGCTGCGTCAGCGCCAGCCCGGCCTCGGCCAGCAGCTGGTCCATCATCGGCAGGATCAGCTCACTGTGGCGCCGCGGCGCGATCTCGAAGCGGCTGCGCACCTCCTCGTCGACCAGCAACGCGGCGGAGCAGGCATCCTCCGCGGTGTCGATGGCGAGTATCTTCATGCCGACATCTTACGGGAAACGAGGCTTGGGACACCGATGGACTGGCCGCCGTTCCTCGGCGCGCCGCTGTCCGCCACTCCGGCTGGCTCGCGCCGAGGCCTGGTTCGAACGCATCGACTACCCTGGCCTGGCTGCCGGGCGTCGGCGACCCCCTACGTCCGGCCGGTCGGCTGCGCTTCGACGTCGTCGCCTTGCTGCTGCTCGTCGGCCTCGGCAAGCTCGCGCGCTACGGCTTCCTCGCCGCCGTCGCCGCCGGGTAGCGCCGCGCAGAAGGCGAGCGCCTCGTCGAGGTCCCGGGTGCGGGCAAACGGCGGCATGGCGTCGAGGAACTTCTGGCCGTAGCCGCGGCGCAGCATACGCGGGTCGAAGGTCACCAGCAGGCCGTGATCGCTCGAATCGCGGATCAGCCGTCCCGCCCCCTGCTTCAAGGCGATGGCCGCCTGCGGCACCTGGTAGTCCATGAAGGGGTTGCCACCCTGTTTCTGCAGGGCCTCCAGGCGCGCCTGCAGCACCGGGTCGCCGGGTGAGGCGAACGGCAGCTTGTCGATCAGGACCACCGAAAGTGCCGCGCCGCGCACGTCGACGCCCTCCCAGAAGCTTGCAGTACCCAGCAACACCGCGTTGCCCAGCCGGACGAAGGACGCCAGCAGTTCGGCCTTCGACGAACGCCCCTGCACCAGGACCCGCAGGCGGGTGCGCCCCTCCAGCCAGGCCGCGGCCTGGGTGAGCGCCCGGTGGCTGGTGAACAGGAAGAAGGCCCGCCCGCGGCTGGCTTCCAGGATCGGCAGGGCCAGCTGCATGATCCGCGGCAGGTAATCGGGGTGGCTCGGTGCCGGCAGGCCGCGCGGCGCGAACCACAACGCCTGGTGGCCGAAGTCGAAGGGGCTGTCCCAACGCCGCGTGTGCGCGCCGGTCAGACCCAGCCGCCCGATGAAATGCCGAAAGTCGTCGCCGACCGCCAGGGTGGCGGAGGTGAACACCCACGCCGCCGGATGCCGCGCCATCTGCGCCGAGAATACGGCGGCGATGTCCAGCGGCGTGCTGCTGAGGCGCAGGCTCTGCACATAGGTCTCGAACCAGCGCACGTCGCGCTCGCCCCCGGCGGGGTCGCGGACGGCCTGGAGCGCCGCCTGCTGCTTGCGCGCCCGCACCAGGCACTGTTCCAACCCCTTGCCGCGGCCCTGCAGGGGCTCGAGTATCGCGTCGAGCCGGCCGAACCGCTCCGCCAGTTCGTCGAGCGCCTGTACAACCGTCGGGTCGCCTTCGAGTTCCCGCCAGGCGCCGCGGCGCGGCTCGGTACCGAACACCAGGCGCAGGTCCCGCGCGGTCTTTTCCAGGCGGTCCAGTTGTACCGCGAGCTCCGGGGTGTCGCCGGCCTCGCGAGCGTACTCGACGCGCGTGTCACGCACCAGTTCGAGCACCTGCCGGGTGGTGAGACTGGTGCCGAAGAAGTTGCCGGCGACCTCGGGCAGTTGGTGCGCCTCGTCGACGACGTAGGCGTCACAGGCGGGCAGCAGGTCGCCGAACCCGTCTTCCTTGAGCGCGAAGTCGGCGCACAACAGGTGATGGTTGACCACCACCAAATCGGCCTCCTGGGCCTGGCGCCGGGCCTCGACCAGGTGGCACTCGCCGTAGCTCGGACATTCCTGCCCGAGACAGTTGTCGGCAGTCGACGTCACCAGCGGCCAGACCGGCGAGTCGTCCGGGATTCCGGGTACTTCGGCGATGTCGCCGCGGCGCGTCGCAGTCGCCCACTCACGCACCCGCCGCAGGGCGCGCGCCACCTCACGACGCTGCCCGCGGGTATCGGCAAGCGCACCGGCGAGCCGGTAGCGGCACAGATAGTTG
>JARRQB010000269.1:0-2970 GCA_037382265.1 Gammaproteobacteria bacterium
GTACGTGGCGGTCTCCACGCTGGAGGCGAGCCTCGACGTCGAGTCGAGGGCCTCCAGCTCGACCAAGGTGTTCATTCTCGAGGTGATGGGCCGGCATGCCGGCTGGATTGCCGCCGCCGCCGGACTGGTGGCGCGCGAGGAAGGCGACCCACCGCACGTGATCCTGTTCCCGGAGGTGCCGTTCAAGCAGCGCGAGTTCCTGAAGAAGGTCAGGCACGCGGTCGAGGCCTACGGCTACTGCACCGTCGTGGTCTCCGAGGGCGTCAAGGACGGCCGCGGCCGCTTCCTGGCGGACGCCGGCACGCGCGACGCGTTCGGCCACGCGCAACTGGGCGGCGTGGCGCCGGTCGTGGCCAACCTGGTGCGCGAGAAACTCGGCTACAAATACCACTGGGCGGTGTCCGACTACCTGCAGCGCTCCGCGCGCCACATCGCCTCGAAGACCGACGTCGAACAGGCCTATGCCGTCGGCGAGGCGGCCGTCAAGCTGGCGCTCGAAGGCAAGTCCGGGGTCATGCCGGTTATCCGACGGACGTCGAACCAACCCTACCGCTGGGAAATCGGCGAAACGTCCCTCGGCCGGGTCGCCAACGTCGAGAAGAAGCTGCCGAAGAGCTACATCTCGGCCGACGGCTTCGGCATCACGCCGTCCGCGCGCCGCTACCTGTCACCGCTGATCCAGGGCGAGGACTACCCGCCCTTCGACCGCGACGGCCTGCCGCGCTACGTGCGCATGAAGAAGGTGCTGGCGAAGAAGAAACTCGCCGATTTCGAGGTCTGATCCGCGACGGGTCACGAATCGCACGATTTCTGGCCGCGGCGGGGCGCGCCGTTTGCTATGATACCGCGGCTATTATCGAGGGAACCTATGGGAGATCCATATGAATAATCAAATGGCGCTGTGGCTGGCGCTGGGCTCCGCCGTGCTGGCTATTGTGTACGGCCTGCTGACAACGAGGTGGGTGCTCGGAAAGCCGGCCGGCAACGAAAAAATGCAAAGCATCGCGGCGGCCGTGCAGGAGGGTGCGAAGGCCTACATGAACCGGCAGTACGGCACGATTGCCGTGGTCGGCGTGATCCTGTTCATCGTGGTCGGCGTCGCGCTCGACTGGGCGACCGCGATCGGCTTTGCGATTGGTGCGGTGTTCTCCGGCATGGCCGGGTACATCGGAATGTTCGTCTCGGTCCGGGCCAACGTCCGCACGGCCGAAGCGGCCAAGCAGGGCGTGCAGCCGGCGCTGAAGATCGCGTTCCGCGGCGGCGCCATCACCGGCATGCTGGTGGTCGGCCTGGGCCTGCTGGGCGTGGCCGGCTACTACGGGTTGTTGCAATTCATGGGCGTGAGCGAGGATGCGACCCTGCACGCGCTGGTCGGCCTGGCCTTCGGTGGTTCGCTGATCTCCATCTTCGCCCGACTCGGCGGCGGTATCTTCACCAAGGGTGCGGACGTCGGCGCCGACCTGGTCGGCAAGGTGGAAGCCGGCATTCCGGAGGATGACCCACGCAACCCGGCGGTCATCGCCGACAACGTGGGCGACAACGTGGGCGACTGCGCCGGCATGGCGGCGGACCTGTTCGAGACCTATGCCGTCACGCTGGTCGCGACGATGCTGCTCGGTTCGCTGACAGCCGAGGTGCTCGGCGCCAATGCCGTGATTTACCCGATGGTGCTCGGCGGCCTGTCGATCATCGCCTCGGTGCTCGGCACCTTCGTGGTCAGCACCCGGGAAGGCGGCAAGATCATGGGCGCGCTGTACAAGGGCGTCATCGCCTCGGGCATCCTCGCCGCGATCGCGTTCTACCCGGTCACGACGATGATGATGGGCGAGGGGTCGACCAAGCTGTACTTCGCCGCGCTGATCGGCCTGGCGCTGACCGCGGCCATGGTGTTCATCACCGAGTATTACACCGGCACCGAGTTCAGCCCGGTCAGGAAAGTCTCGGAGGCCTCGACCCTGGGGCACGCGACCAACATCATCGCCGGACTGGGCATCTCCATGAAGGCGACGGCCCTGCCGGTGCTCGCGGTCTGCGCGTCGATCTGGGGCGCTTACGAACTGGCCGGCCTGTACGGCATCGCCATCGCCGCGACCACCATGTTGTCGATGACGGGCATGATCGTGGCGCTGGACGCCTTTGGTCCGATCACGGACAACGCCGGCGGCATCGCCGAGATGGCCGAACTGGATCCGGACGTGCGCAACACCACCGACGCGCTCGACGCGGTGGGCAACACCACCAAGGCCGTGACCAAGGGTTACGCGATCGGGTCGGCCGGTCTCGCCGCACTGGTGCTGTTCGCGGACTACACGCACAGCCTGAGCCGCGCCGGCCAGGGCCACCTGACGTTCGACCTGTCCAACCACCTGGTCATCATCGGCCTGTTCATCGGCGGCCTGGTGCCGTACCTGTTCGGTGCGCTGGCGATGGAAGCCGTCGGCCGCGCCGCGGGCGCGATCATCACCGAGGTGCGCCGACAGTTCCGCGAGATCCCGGGCATCATGGAAGGCACCACCAAGCCGGACTACGCGCGCTCGGTGGACCTGCTGACCAAGGCCGCGATCAAGGAAATGGTGATTCCGTCGCTGCTGCCGCTGCTGATCCCGATCATCGTCGGCGTCGTGCTCGGCCCGGTGGCGCTCGGCGGCCTGCTGGTCGGCACCATCGTGACCGGCCTGTTCGTGGCGATCTCGATGACCACCGGCGGCGGTGCCTGGGACAACGCCAAGAAGTACATCGAGGACGGCAACTTCGGCGGCAAGGGCACCGAAGCCCATGCGGCGGCCGTCACCGGCGACACCGTGGGCGATCCGTACAAGGACACCGCGGGCCCGGCCATCAACCCGCTGATCAAGATCATCAACATCGTGGCACTTCTGATCGTGCCGCTGATCTGATCCGTTCCTGAACGGGGCCGGCGTCGCATCCGACGCCGGCCCTGTTTTTTCGGCTTTTGCCGACAGCGAAAAC
>JARRQB010000270.1:0-2968 GCA_037382265.1 Gammaproteobacteria bacterium
TTCCCCTGGGCGGTGGTGGTGGAGGACATCGGCATGGTCGGGTTCTGGGCGATGATGCTGTTCCTCGGCGTGCTCGTGGTGGGCTTCATCTACGAATGGCGCAAGGGGGCTCTGGAATGGGAGTAGAGGGCGTTCTCGAAAAGGGGTTCGTCACGACGACCCTCGACAGCGTGATCAACTGGGCGCGCACCGGCTCCATGTGGCCGATGACCTTCGGCCTGGCCTGCTGCGCGGTGGAGATGATGCACTCCGCCGCGGCGCGCTACGACATCGACCGATTCGGTATCATCTTCCGGCCCAGTCCGCGTCAGTCGGATCTGATGATCGTGGCCGGTACCCTAGTCAACAAGATGGCACCCGCGCTGCGCAAGGTCTATGACCAGATGCCCGAGCCGCGCTGGGTGCTGTCGATGGGCTCGTGCGCCAACGGCGGTGGCTACTACCACTACTCGTACGCGGTGGTGCGCGGCTGCGACCGGATCGTCCCGGTCGACGTCTACGTCCCGGGTTGCCCCCCGACCGCAGAGGCACTGCTGTACGGCATTCTCCAGTTACAAAACAAGATCAGGCGGACGAACACGATCGCGCGCTGATCCGATTGCAGGGTGATAACCGAGCATGACGCCTGACGAAAGGCTGGACGAACTCGAGGAGGCTCTGGAGGAGCACCTCGAGGACTTCGACGACTGCGCTTGGACGCGTGCGCGCGGCGAGCTGACCCTCGTGGTGTTGCGCGAGCAGCTGCTCGAGGTCATGACGATCCTGCGCATGCGCAACGCCTTGGCGTTCGAGCAGTGCATCGACGTCTGTGGGGTCGACTACTCCGCCTACGGCAGGTCCGAGTGGATCACCACGGCGGCGGTCAATACCGGCTTCGGCCGTGGGGCGCGGCGCGAGCCGCTGGCACCCGAGCCGCGCAGCCGCTTCGCGGCCGTCTACCACCTGCTGTCGGTATCGAAGAACTGGCGCCTGCGCGTCAAGACCTTCCTGGACGCCGACAACCCCATCGTCGACTCGGTGATCGACATCTGGCGATCGGCGGAGTGGTTCGAACGCGAGGCCTTCGACCTGTTCGGGATCATGTTCGCGGGCCACCCTGACCTGCGCCGCATCCTGACCGACTACGGTTTCATCGGACATCCGTTCCGCAAGGACTTCCCGCTGATCGGCCAAGTCGAAATGCGCTACGACCCCGAGCAGCGGCGCGTCGTCTACCAGCCGGTGAGTATCGAGCCACGCGTGCTGGTGCCGCGTGTGATCCGGGACGACAACCGTTACGAACCCGGTTCCAAGCCCGTGGAGAACGCGGCCGGAGAGGGCGATGCCTGAGATCCGCAACTACACGCTGAACTTCGGTCCGCAGCACCCCGCCGCGCACGGCGTGCTGCGCCTGGTGCTGGAGATGGACGGCGAGGTCATCGCCCGCGCCGACCCGCACGTCGGTCTGCTGCACCGCGGTACCGAAAAGCTGGCCGAGAGCAAGCCGTACAACCAGTCGATCGGCTACATGGACCGCCTCGACTACGTCTCGATGATGTGCAATGAACACGGCTACGTGCGCGCCATCGAGAAGCTGCTCGGGGTCACGGCGCCGGAGCGCGCGCAGTACATCCGCACCATGTTCGACGAGATCACGCGCATCCTTAACCACCTGATGTGGCTCGGTACGCACGCGCTCGACGTCGGCGCCATGACCATGTTCCTGTACTGCTTCCGCGAGCGCGAAGACCTCATGGACTGTTACGAGGCGGTCTCCGGCGCACGCATGCACGCGACCTATTACCGGCCGGGCGGCGTCTACCGCGACCTGCCCGAGCAGATGCCGCGCTACGAGCCGACCCGCTACGCCAACGGACGCGACACCCGCCGCCGCAACGCCGCGCGCGAGGGTTCGCTGCTCGATTTCATCGAGGACTTCGCGGACCGCTTCCCGGGTCTGGTGGACGAGTACGAGACGCTGCTCACCGACAACCGCATCTGGAAACAGCGCACGGTGGGTATCGGCGTGGTGTCGCCCGAGCGGGCGCGCCAGCTGGGCTTCACCGGCCCCATGCTGCGCGGTTCCGGCATCGCCTGGGACCTGCGCAAGAAGCAGCCGTACGCGGCCTACGACGCGGTCGACTTCGACATCCCGATCGGCACCAGCGGCGACTGCTACGATCGCTACCTGGTGCGCGTCGAAGAACTGCGCCAGTCGACGCGCATCATCAAGCAGTGCGTGCAGTGGCTGCGGGCCAACCCCGGCCCGGTGATGCTGGACGACCACAAGGTCACGCCGCCTGCGCGGGTCGACATGAAGGACGACATGGAGGCGCTGATCCACCACTTCAAGCTGTTCACCGAGGGCTTCAAGGTCCCGGTCGGTGAGGCCTATCAGGCGGTCGAGTCGCCTCGCGGCGAACTCGGCATGTACCTCGTGTCGAAGGGCGGTGCAAAGCCGTGGCGTCTCCACGTCCGTACGCCGTCGTTCGCAACCGTCCAGTCGCTGCCGGTGATGATGACCGATCTCATCGTCGCCGACGTCATCGCAACGCTCGCATCGCTCGATCCGGTGCTGGGAGACGTCGACCGATGATCAGCCACTGGAGCCACGAGAACCAGCAGCGGGCGCAGCAACTGCTCGATGCGTACCCGGAGAAGCAATCCGCCGCCATGCCGTTGCTCTACATCGCGGCGCACGAGCACGGCTACGTGTCGGATGACGCCATGCGCGAGGTCGCAGCGTTGACCGGCCTCTCGGCGGCACAGATCCAGGCCGTGGCGTCCTTCTACACGATGTACATGCGCGCCCCCGTCGGGAGGTACCTCGTGTCGGTGTGCACGTCCATCTCCTGCTACCTCAGCGGCGCCGACGACGTGCTGGCTGCGATCGAAGACGAAGCCGGCGTCCTGGACGGCGAGACGACGCGGGACGGAGAGATATGCGTCGAACACATCGAGTGCAGCGGTGCATGCGGCGGCGCGCCGG
>JARRQB010000271.1:0-2967 GCA_037382265.1 Gammaproteobacteria bacterium
GAGGATCTGTTCGTGTTCATGGCGACCGCCTCGGGCACGGTCAAGAATACGCCCCTGATCGAGTACTCGCGGCCGCGCACCAGCGGCATCATCGCCGTGGACCTGCGCGAGGACGATCAACTGGTCGGCGTCGACCTGACCGACGGCCGGCAGGACATCCTGCTGTTCACCTCCGCCGGCAAGGCGATCCGCTTCGCCGAGACCGACGTACGGCCGATGGGCCGGGCGGCCTGCGGCGTTCGCGGGGTGCGGCTCGGCCCCGATCAGCGCGTCATCTCGCTGATCGTCGCCCGCGGCGGCGACGTCCTGACGGTGACGGCCAACGGTTTCGGCAAGCGCACCCCGCAGGACCAGTTCCCGCGCAAGGGCCGCGGTGGCATGGGCATCATTTCCATCAAGACCTCCGAGCGCAACGGCGAGCAGGTCGGCGCCGTGCAAGTCGCCGACGAGGATGAGATCATGCTGATCACCAACGGCGGCACCCTGGTGCGCACCCGGGTGGACGACGTTTCGCGCATGGGGCGCGACACCCAGGGGGTGAAGCTGATCAGCCTCAGCAAGGCCGAGCGGTTGATCGGCATCGAGCGCATCGAGGTGCTCGACGACGTGGACGACGCGGCGGACGAGGCCGACGACGAAGCGCAAGACTGACCACCCACTCAAGGTTTAGGAATATGGCACGCGTGTACAACTTCAGCGCCGGCCCGGCAGTGCTGCCGGAAGAGGTCCTGGCTCAGGCCCGCGACGAACTGCTCGAGTGGCAGGACGCCGGCATGTCGGTGATGGAGATGAGTCATCGGGGGAAGGAGTTCACGGCCATCGCCGAGCAGGCCGAGGCCGACCTGCGCGAGCTGATGGCGGTCCCGGACAACTACCGCGTGCTGTTCCTGCAGGGCGGTGCGTCCAGCCAGTTCGCCATGGTGCCGATGAACCTGATGGGCGAACAGGGGGCCGCCGACTACGTCAACACCGGCTCGTGGTCGAAGAAGGCGATCGCCGAGGCGCGGCGCTTCGGCGAGGTCAAGGTCGCCGCCTCGACGGAGGCCGGAAAGTTCACCGCCGCCCCGGCGCAGGACGACCTGGCACTGTCCGGCGCCGCGGCCTACGTCCACTACACGCCGAACGAGACCATCCAGGGCGTCGAGTTTCCCTACGTGCCCGAAACCGGCGACGTGCCGCTGGTGGCCGACATGTCGTCGACCATCCTGTCGCGACCGGTCGAGGTATCGAAGTTCGGCATCATCTACGCCGGGGCGCAGAAGAACATCGGTCCGGCGGGGCTCACCATCGTGCTGGTGCGCGATGACCTGATCGGCAAGCCGCTGCCCGGCACGCCGACCATGTTCGATTACGCCACTCACGCCGAGCACGGTTCCATGTATAACACGCCGCCGACCTACGCCTGGTACGTCGCCGGCCTGGTGTTCCAGTGGTTGAAGCGCCAGGGCGGGTTGACCGGCATGGCGGCGATCAACCGCCGCAAAGCCGAGGCACTCTATGCGGCGATCGACGGTTCGGACTTCTACGCCAACCCGGTCGCGCCCGACAGCCGCTCGTGGATGAACGTCCCGTTCACGCTCGCCGACGCGGAACTCGACGCCAGCTTTCTCGCCGAGTCTTCCGCCGCGGGCCTGAAGACGCTCAAGGGCCACCGTTCGGTGGGCGGCATGCGCGCCAGCATCTACAACGCCATGCCGGAGGCGGGCGTCGCCGCCCTGATCGAGTTCATGCAGGACTTCGAGCGCCGTCACGGCTGACCGCTTCGCCGGGGCCGTAGGTTCAGTCGTGCCGTCAGCAAGTCAAACGAGTGCACACATGTTCAAGATCCTCACCCTCAACAACATCTCCGTCGCCGGCCTCGATCGGCTGCCGCGCGACCGCTACGAGGTCGCCTCCGAGATCAGCCACCCCGACGCCATCCTGGTGCGCTCGGCCAAGATGCACGACATGGAGGTCCCGACATCGGTCAAGGCCATCGGGCGCGCCGGCGCCGGCGTCAACAACATCCCGGTCGCCGCCATGACCGAGCGCGGCGTGCCGGTGTTCAACGCGCCGGGTGCGAACGCCAACGCGGTCAAGGAACTGGTGCTCGCCGGCATGCTGATGGCCGCGCGCAACATCGGCCAGGCCTGGCGGTTCGCCACCGGTCTCGAGGGTGAAGACGACGCCATCAACAAGGCCGTCGAGGCGGGCAAGAAGACCTACCGGGGCTTCGAACTGCCGGGCCGCACGCTGGGCGTGATCGGCCTCGGCGCCATCGGCGTAAAGGTCGCCAACGCGGCGCACCTACTGGGGATGAAGGTCATCGGCTACGACCCGACCATCACCGTCAAGGCGGCCTGGCAGCTGGAGGCGGGCGTCGAGCAGGCGCTGTCGGTCGACGACCTGCTGGCGCGCAGCGATTTCGTGACCTTCCATGTGCCGCTCACCGACAACACCCGCAAGATGATCAACGCCGACCGCATCCGGCTGATGAAGAAGACGGCCGTGCTGCTCAACTTCGCGCGCGACGGCGTGGTCGACGACCGGGCGGTCGTCGCTGCACTCGACGAGGGACGCCTGCACGCCTACGTGTGCGACTTCCCGAGCAACCTGCTCAAGGCACACCCCAAGGTGATCACGTTGCCCCACCTCGGGGCCTCGACCAGCGAGGCGGAGGACAACTGTGCGGTGATGGTCGCGGACCAGGTCATGGACTGGCTCGAGAACGGCAACATCACCAACGCGGTCAACTTCCCGGAGATCAACCTGCCGCGCACCGAGGGTTACCGCCTGGCGGTGGTCAACAGCAACGTGCCCAACATGGTCGGCCAGGTATCGACCGACCTCGCCGCGGCGAACCTCAACATCATCGACATGTTGAACAAGTCGCGCGCCGACATCGCGGTGACCCTGATCGACGTCGACCGCCAGCCGCCCGATCAGACGGTGGCCAAGATCGCGGACATCGACGGCGTGCTGTCGGTG
>JARRQB010000272.1:0-3339 GCA_037382265.1 Gammaproteobacteria bacterium
ACGAATTGCCGCTCGACGATGGCCGCGGCGGTCTCGGCATCCAGGGTGCCGTTGACGGCGATGATGCCGCCGGAGGTGCGGCCCGAGGCCGCCGCGGCCGTTGCCGCGAAGAAGAACGTTCGCCTGCTCGAGACCGGACGCTGGTCCTCGGAGCTCATCCACCGCCTCGACTTCAAACGAGTGAACGGTGGCCTCCTGGTGCAGCACGCGGACCTGCAGCTGAGCGGCGACAGCAAGGTCGTCACCGCGCGGGCACCGACCGAGAACGAGCTGCGCGACCTCCTATTTACTTGGCGGGTCGCCAAGTTCGTCAAGTCCAACGCCATCGTGTACGGCAAGGACGGCGTCACCATCGGCGTCGGCGCGGGTCAGATGAGCCGCGTCAACTCGGCGCGCATCGCGGCCATCAAGGCGGAGCATGCGGGCCTTCCCGTGCAGGGGTCGGTAATGGCCTCAGACGCCTTCTTCCCGTTCCGCGACGGCATCGACAACGCGGCCGATCGTCGCGCGCGGCGCCGACCTTCACCCCTCGGTCCGGGTCGGGCCGTTCTCGATCATCGAGGCCGGCGCGGTGCTGGGCGAAGGCTGCGTGATCGAAAGCAACGTGCGCATCTACGGTCGCACCCGCATGGGCCGGCACAACCGGGTCTGCCACGGCGCGACCATCGGCGCGGAGCCGCAGGACCTGACCTACACCCCCGACAAGGGGAAGCCGCTCACCATCGGCGACCACAATCACTTCAAGGAAGGCGTCAACGTCAGCCACGGGCTCAAGACCGACCACGGCACGGTGATCGGCAGCCACAACTACCTGATGGCCTTCAGCCACGTCGGCCACGACTGCATCGTCGGCGACCACAACATCCTCGCCAACACCGCGACGCTGGCCGGTCACGTCGAACTGGCGCATCACTGCTTCGTCTCGGGCCAGGTGGCCGTGCACCAGTTCGCCCGCATCGGCGCCCACGTGATGATCGGCGGCCTGTCGGGGGTGGCCCAGGACGTGCCGCCGTATGTCATGGTCAACGGCCAGCGCGCCGAGATCATCGGCCTGAATACCGTCGGCCTGCGCCGCGGCGGCTTCGACCAGGCCGAACGCACCGCCATCAAACGCGCCTATCACACGCTCTACAAGCAAGGCCTGAGCCGGGACCAGGCGCTCGAACGCCTGCGCGCCGACGCCTCGGCCGCGGTGGCGGCGATCGCCGCCTTCGTCGCGCACAGCGGCCGCGGCCTGGTCTCGTATCGTTGAGGCTTCTGGTACCCTGTGAGCCGGCCGCACGGCAGGACCCCCGGGCCGGGCCGGCCGACCGATCGCGGCTGCCGGGGTCTTGACGACGCATGCGGCGACGCCCCCCGGGCTGGCGACAAAGAGGAACCGCAACCCATGAAGCTACTGGTGATCGGCGGCGGCGGGCGCGAGCACGCCCTGGCCTGGAAAGCAGCGCAATCGCCGCTCGCGGACGTCGTCTACGTCGCCCCCGGTAATGCCGGCACGGCGTTGGAGCCGAAGCTCGAGAACATCCCCATCGACGCCGAGGACATCGACGGCCTGATCGCCGTCGCCCGCGCACACCAGGTTGGACTGACCATCGTCGGTCCGGAAGCGCCGCTGGTCGCCGGTGTCGTCGACGCCTTCCAGGCGGAAGGCCTGCGCTGCTTCGGCCCCAGTCGGGCCGCGGCCCGGCTCGAGGGGTCAAAGAGCTTCACCAAGGATTTTCTGGCTCGCCACGCCATCCCCACGGCGGCCTACCGCACCTTCACCGAACTGGACCCGGCGCTCGCCTACCTGCACGAGCGCGGTGCGCCCATCGTGGTCAAGGCCGACGGGCTCGCGGCCGGCAAGGGCGTGATCGTCGCCATGGACCTGGCAACGGCCGAGGCCGCGGTACGCGACATGCTGGCCGGAAATCGCTTCGGCCAGGCCGGCCACCGGGTGGTGATAGAGGAATACCTCGACGGCGAAGAGGCCAGCTTCATCGTCATGGTCGACGGCAGCCACGTCCTGCCGATGGCAACCAGCCAGGACCACAAACGCGTCGGCGACGGCGACACCGGCCCCAACACCGGCGGCATGGGCGCCTACTCGCCCGCCCCCGTGGTCACCGCGGAGGTGCACCGGCGCATCATGGACGAGGTCATCCTGCCGACCGTGCGCGGCATGGCGGCCGAGGGCCAGCCCTACACCGGATTCCTGTACGCGGGGCTGATGATCGTCCCGGATGCCGCGGGCAAGCTGGCGCCCAGGGTGATCGAGTACAACTGCCGCTTCGGCGACCCGGAGACCCAGCCCATCATGCTGCGATTGCGTTCCGACCTGGTCGCCCACTGCCTAGCTGCCCTGGCGGGCCGTCTCGACACCGAGCGCGCCGACTGGGACCCACGCCCCAGCCTCGGGGTGGTGCTGGCGGCCGGCGGTTATCCGGGGGCCTACGACCAGGGCCTGCCGATCAGCGGCCTGCCGAGCGGCGGGGACGCGGACCGCAAGGTCTTTCACGCCGGCACCCGGCTGGTCGACGGCCGGGTGCTCACCGCCGGCGGCCGCGTGCTGTGCGCCACCGCGCTTGGCGACACGGTCGGCGCAGCGCAGCGCAGCGCCTATGCCCTGGCGGCACAGATCGACTGGCCCAGCGTCTACTATCGTCGGGACATCGGCTACCGCGCCATCGCCCGCGAGGCCGCTCGACGCCCGCAACCCTGATGGCTGCGGGTGTTAGCGCGCGCGGCGCCGGGCTTCAATAGTGGCGAGCGAGGCGAGGAACCGACCATGTTGTGGCAACTGCGCAAGACCCGAATGCCCCGGCGGGACGACGCCCTGCCGGGCCGTGACGAGGCGATGGCGGTACCCGACCGCCACTTCGTGCTCGACACCCCGCTCACCCCCCCGTTCCCGGCAGGGACGGCGCGCGCGCTGTTCGGCATGGGGTGTTTCTGGGGCGCGGAGAAACGCTTCTGGCAGCTGCCCGGGGTGTACACGACGGCCGTCGGCTACGCCGGCGGCTTCACCCCGAACCCGACCTACGACGAGGTCTGCTCGGGGATGACCGGTCACAACGAGGTGGTGCTGGTGGTCTACGACCCGGACCGGGTCTGCTATGACGAATTGCTGCGGGTGTTCTGGGAATCACACGACCCGACCCAGGGCATGCGCCAGGGCAACGACGTCGGCACCCAATACCGGTCCGGGGTCTACGTCCAAGACGCCGCCCAGCGCCGTGCCGCCGAGAGATCCCGCGACGCCTATCAGCAGGCCCTGGCGAAGGCGGGCCACGACCGCATCACCACGGAGATCCTCGACGCACCGACCTTCTACTTCGCCGAACCCTACCACCAGCAGTA
>JARRQB010000273.1:0-2943 GCA_037382265.1 Gammaproteobacteria bacterium
CGGCGCAGCATCACGGCCGATACCAGCGGCAGCTCCTTGAGCTTCGCGTAGAACGCGGCCTCCTCGCGCCGGTCGATGAGGATGTTCAGGTACTCGGTGCTCGGGCGTTCCTTCAGCAGGCGGTTCAGCGCGTCGATGTCCATGAACGCCGGCATCGCGATGTAGGTCTCGATCAGCGCGGCCACTGGCAGCAAGACTTCCGGCCGCCGTCCCTCCAGCACCTCGACCCGCACCACGTCCCCCGCCGACACGCCGAGCTTCTCGGCCAGCACCGTGCCGAGCACCAGGCCGCCGGGTGGCACCGGCACCACGCTCTCGGTCGCGTCGTCAAAGATCGGCTGCAGCCACGCGTCGCGTCTCAGGCCCGTGACCGAGCCGCGATGCGTCACCGGTCCGGCCGAGAAGTTCGCGCCGACGATGCGCATGGGCTCCACGGCGAGTACGCCGGGCAGGTGCTCGAAGTCGCGGACGATGGTGTCGGACTGCGGCTCGGCGAGGCCGATCGTCGCGTCCTGGTGCTGGGCATGGAAGAAATAGCTCTCGGCCAGGTAGTCGAGAGAATCGTTCCACTGGATGGCGAGGATCAGGAGCCCGATCGACGCCGCGACGCCCGCCATGGTCAGCAGCGAGCGTGCGGGTGAGCGCACGATGTTGCGCACGATGATGCGCGAACCCTGGTCGAGCCAGCGCGCCGCGCGCGTGTCCGACCACCACACGCGACGGAACACGGCCGGGGCCGGAGGGTTCATGGCCTGTGCCGGCGGCAGTCCTGCCGCGCGGCCGACAGCGCCCACCGAACCGAGTAACGCCGCCGCCAGGCTCACGCCGATGGCGATCACCATGGCGGACGTGCTCGGCCGGTACAGCAGCATCGGGAAACGGAACAGGTCGGTGTACATGCGCGTGTTGATGAGGCCGAGCCAGGTGCCGGCCGCGATACCGATGATGCTGCCGACGAACACGATGCCGACCACGAACTTCGCGTAGTGCATGCCGACTTCGGTGCGCGAGTAACCGAAGGCTTTCATCAGCCCGATCTGGCCGCGCTCGGTCGCGACGAGTCGCCCGAGGACCATGTTGGTCAGGAACGCGGATACGACGAGGAAGATCGTCGGCAGGATCAGCGACATCGTTTTGAGCTGCTCCATCTCGTTCATCACGAACCAGTTGGAGAGCTGGTCCTTGCGGGCGATAGCGCCGACGCTGCCATAGCGCTCGAGCAGGCGATCGAGCTGTTGCAGAACCTGGCTGGTGTTCGCACCGCGTTCGAGGTCCAGCGACACGCTGTTGAAGGCGCCCTTGAGATCGTAGGCCGCCGCGAGCGTCTCGTGCTCCATCCACAGGATGCCGAAGCGCTTGTCGTCCGCCATCAGCGCCCCGGGTCCCAGCGCGTAGACGAATTCCGGCGACAGTGCGGTGCCCACGATGCGCAGTTCGCGGCGCTTGCCGTTGATGATGACGACGATCTCGTCACCGACGACCAGCCCGTGTGCCTCGGCGAAAGGTTCGGTGAGAACGACCTCGTCCTTCGCCGCCGCCTCGGGCAGGCGGCAGCTGCGCACGACGAGCGGGTTGAGCATCGGCTGCCGCCCCGCCGGCACGGACACGATTTCGCCCATCACGGGTTCGGCGAAGCCCTCGATGTCCACGGTCGCGAAACGCAGCACGCGCGTCTCCACCGTGCGCACGCCCGGAATGTCCGCGATGCGCTGCTCGACACTGTTGGGCGCGCGCTTGAGAAAAGCGAACACGTCGCCGAAACGGTAGCGCTCGTAATACGCGGCGGTGGTTTCATCGAGCGCCTCGAGCGTCGACAGGGACATGATCAGCGCGGCGATGCCGGCCGCGACGACCATGCCGATGGCGATCACCTGGCCGCGCAGGTGCCACAGGTCGCGAACAACCTTGCGGTCGAGCGCGCGCATCACCAGGCCAGCTCCGCCGCCGAGCGGCGCTCGGTGTTCTCGTCGATCCTCGCGACCTTGCCGTCAGCGATGTGCATCACGCGGTCGGCCATCGAACCGATGACCGTGTTGTGCGTGATGACCGCCGTGGTGGTGCCGAGTTCGCGGTTCACCTGGTTGATGGCCTCGAGCACCAGGATGCCGGTCTTGCTGTCGAGTGCCCCGGTGGGCTCATCGCAGAGCAGCAGCTCCGGCTGCTTGGCGATCGCACGCGCGATGGCAACGCGCTGCTGTTCGCCGCCCGAGAGCTGCGCCGGGAAATGATGGCGACGTTCGCCCAGTCCAACGATGCCGAGCGCCTCGCCCGGATCGAGCGGTCGCTGCGCAATCTCGGTAACCAGCGCGACGTTTTCCTCGGCCGTCAGGCTCGGGATCAGGTTGTAGAACTGGAACACGAAACCGACGTGGTCGCGCCGGTAGCGCGTGAGCGCCGACTCGTCCGCGCCCGTAAGCTGGTGATCGCGGAACCGCACGGTGCCCGCTGTCGCCGTGTCCAGCCCGCCGATGATATTGAGCAGGGTCGATTTGCCCGAACCGGAGGGGCCCAGGATGACGACCAGTTCGCCCTCGTAGAGGTCGAGGTCGGCGCCCCGGAGCGCATGCACCTCGACCTCACCGGTGCGATAGATCTTGGTGAGGTCCCGGGCAATCAGGGTCGTGGTCATGGCAGGGCTCCTGCTGCACCACAACATTGCGCCCGGGTTAAGGGGCCTTCAATCCGCAGAAACCCTGACCCGGGTCGCGCTTCGAGAAGCGCTCTTACGGTTGGGCCAGGCGGTAGGGGGTATGACTGTAATACTTCGGCCGGCGGTCGAGGCGGACATGCAGCCACGCGACTCCGCCGCCGGCGGTGCTGAGCCAGGTCGGCCTGTCACCGACGTGGCGCAGCATTTCCTCCGCGGTACGAAGCCACAACGCGCGGACCTGGTCCTTCGGCGCGTTGCGCAGGAACACCGCCAGGTGCGGGTAATGCTCGTCC
>JARRQB010000274.1:0-2927 GCA_037382265.1 Gammaproteobacteria bacterium
TACAGTGAGTTCGGTGCCGAACCAGTCAAACGCCATTCCGACACGCTCGGTGATACCGTGCTTTGCATAAGGCACCGCAACGCTGTGTCCCCACACCGGGCCCGGCCAAGCCGGATCCGTGGTGAAACGCGCGACGTGATGGACGTGCAGCTGGGGCACCAGGTTGCCGAGAGCACCAAGATTGATCTTGTCAGCGTGAAATGCGTGCATCATGTGGCGCGCCAGCGACGCCGACTCACGCCACAACTGCTGCTGGTCGGCGTCCGCCAGTTGGAAGACCTCGCTGATATCTGCGCAACGCGGCACCAGTATGTACCAAGGGTAACGTGCGTCGTTGAACAACAGCAGCGTGCTGAGCGGCAAGCGACCGATCAGAATCGAGTCGGCCATAAGGCGCGGATGAAGCTCGAAGCACGCCGCCACTAAACGCCCCCAGGTCTATCCGATGATGGTCCATGCAGCAGCACAAGTTTTACGCCTGGCCTCTTTTGGGCGCAAGCGTTAGCGACTATCTTAGGGCCTATCAACACCAGCCGGGTCGCCGCGTTGCTACCCCAAATCCGCTCGGGCAGGGCAGGAGGAGTGAAGTTTGGTGATTCCAAAAGAACTACGAGAAACGCAGCCTGCGCGGAGTTGGGGCGCAAGCCGAAGGGACGGGGCCATCTTTCTACCATGCGGCGTTGCCGCTCGCGTGTGCAGCCTGACCACACGGCGCGCGCGGCGCCTCGCTTTGCAGCAAAATTGCCTCCGTCGCGGCGACCTGGCTGGTGCCAACAGGCGCTAGCAACATGAGCTACATCCTCGCCGTCGATCAGGGCACGCACGCGAGTCGGGCCGCCATCATCGACGAGCACGGCGCCGTCGTCGCGCAACACCTGACGCCGGTCACCCTGACCCGACCCGGGCTCGGCCGGGCGGAGCAGGACGCGGAACAGATCGCGGATTCTATCGAGCAGGCAATCGAGCAGGTTTTTCAGCAACTTTCGCCATCGCAGCGGGCAGCGGTACGCTGTTGTGGTGTCGCCACGCAACGCTCCACGGTGCTGGCCTGGCGGCGCAACGGCACGGCGGTCTCTGCCGCACTCAGTTGGCAGGACACGCGCGGCGCGCCGCAGTTGCAACACCTGCGCACCCGCAGCGAGCAAATCAGAAAAATCTCGGGTCTGCCTGTTTCGCCGCACTACGGTGCCACCAAACTGCACTGGCTTCACCAGCTGACCGCGGACGACCCCGAGACCAGCCTCGGCCCACTCAGCAGCTTTCTGCTCCAGCGTCTGACTGGCGAGCAAACGCCGAGCGTCGATCACTGCAACGCACAACGCACCCAGTTGTTCGACATCCAAACGCTGCAGTGGTCGCCGACCTTGGTAGACTGGTTCGATATTCCACCGGAACGCCTGCCGATATGCCGACCGGTGAGTGCGGAATTCGGATACCTGAAACGCTGGGACGTGCCAGTGCGGGCCATGAGCGGCGACCAGAACGCCGCCTGGTTCGCGGCCGGCCAGCCCGCCCCGGGGGTGGCTTCGGTCAACCTCGGCAGCGGCGCATTCGTGCTTGCAGAGCAGTCTGGAGTAGCGGTGATTGCCGATCTGTTGTCCAGCATTGTGTACAGCGACGCCCACCACTGCGCGTACGTCGCAGAGGGAACGGTGAACGGCGCCGGTACGGCCCTGACCTGGCTCGAAACCGAGAGAGGAATCGCCGGCCTTCAGGATCGGCTGCCCGGCTGGTTGGAGCAGGTGACGGAACCGCCGCTGTTTATGAATACGGTCGGGGGGCTGGGATCACCCTGGTGGCGCGCGGGTGTGGCACCCACCTTCGTCGACGATTGCGCGACCTGCGACGATGCCAGCCTCGCTGCGGCTGTCGCAGAAAGCATCGTGTTTCTTTTGCAGTGCAACCTGGATTGCATCGGGGCCCGCGCCCGGTTGCGACGATTGCGGGTGAGCGGTGGCCTGTCGCGCATAGCCCCTGTGTGTCAGAAGCTGGCCAACCTCAGCGGTTACCCCGTGGAGCGCCCGGAAGACCAGGAAGCCACGCTGCGCGGCGTTGCCTGGCTGGCCGCAGGTCGTCCTGGATCATGGAACGGCCAGGAAAGTCCAACGCGGTTCGTGCCGTCCGCCGACGCGAGGTTGCGCGATCGCTACCAACGCTTTGTGGAGAGCCTGCGTCGCCACCTCGGAGAACCGACCTATGAGTGAGACGCCCGTTCCGCAAATCGTGGCCCACAGGGGCTACATGCAGCATTTTCCCGAGAATACCTGGGCGGCCCTGGAAGCGGCGCTGGCAGCCGGTGCCTGCTGGCTCGAATTCGATGTCCAGATGTGCGCGGACGGTCGTTTTCTGCTCCTGCACGACGCCGACTTCCAGCGCACCGCCGATCGCGCTCAGTCCGTGTTTGACCGTAGCGCTGACGAGCTGCAGGGCATCAGCGTGCATGAGCCGAAACGCTTCGGCGAACGCTTTGCCGTGCTGAGCGCGCCGCTCCTGGAAACGGTGCTGCAACGACTGGCTGACTACCCGGACTGTCGCGCCATGGTGGAGATCAAGCACGAAAGCCTGCTTCACTGGGGTGTGCCCGCGGTCATGGAGCGACTGCTCAGCACCCTCGCCCCGCATCAGGCGCGTTGCGTGCTGATATCCTACCGGGAAGACGCTCTGCACTACGCGGCGCAGCACAGCGACATCGGGATCGGCTGGGTTCTGCGCTCGTATGACGACGCGCACCGCCAGCGTGCCGAAACCCTGAAACCGCAGTTTCTGATCTGCAATCAGGACAAGATAGCGCCCACCCAATCGCTGTGGTCCGGTGCGTGGCAATGGATGCTGTACGATATCCTGGAAGCGGAGCGGGCGCTGACCTGGGCGAAGCGGGGCGTCGGACTGATCGAGACCGCCGACGTAGGGACCTTGTTGAAGCACCC
>JARRQB010000275.1:0-2927 GCA_037382265.1 Gammaproteobacteria bacterium
GACGACAACGGCGAGGTTCACTACGGCGATCTGCCGCCTGAGGGTAGCCGGGCCAAGGCCGTGGACCTGCCGGACTACTCGCGCTACGCGCCCCGTCCGCTGCCGTCGACCGAGTCCGACGCGAAAGCCGCCATGCCTGCAGCTGCGGAGCCCGAGCGGGTGGCGCCGGAGAACTACGAGGTGCTTCGCATCACCCGGCCCGAAGACAACGGCACGGAGCGCAGCGCCGAGGGCGTGTTGAACGTGCAGTTGGCGATTGTGCCGGCGCTCGCCGAGGAGCACTACGTGACCTTCAGCCTGGACGGCCGGCAGCTCGGTAAGCGGGCGCGGGGCACGTCCTTCGATCTGACCGGGGTCGAGCGTGGCACGCACAGTCTGCAGGCCCGCATCGTCGATGACGAGGGCAACCAGCTTGCCGCCTCGGACAGCGTCAGCTTCACCATGCGCCAGGAATCCCTGTTCCTGCCCGGCCGCGCCGAACCGGAAAACCCGGTCGCCCCCCCGCCCTCGCCCGGCCCCATCCCCGCCACGCCCGGCCGGACCAACCCGGCCTTCAAACCCAACTACGGCGGCTGATGCCCTAAAATGGGGCGTGCGGGGCGAGTGGTCGGCGACCGCCCCCGCTAGCGGTCGTCGCCACGGGTCCTAACTGTCGGTTTTCGCTCGTTCGATCGACATCGAGACGCCTTCCGCGAGGTGGCTCGAAAATTGCCTTCCCAATTCGGACATGAACGCCGTAATCGACCACGCCGTGGACCTGGAGGGCCGGGTCCTCGACCACATTGCCACCGCCGTGCTGCTGCTGGACAACGCCCTGTGTGTGCAGTTCATGAACCCGGCGGCCGAGATGATGTTCGCGCTGAGCGAACGCCAGGCGCGCGGCCAGCGCCTCGAGGGTCTCCTGCAGTGCCCCGAAGGCCTGGTGAACAGTTACCTGACTCAGGCGGTGGAGACCGGTCAGCCGGTGACCGAACGCGAGATTCCGCTGATCCTGCCGGACGGGCGCGCCCTCACCGTCGACTGCACGGTGGTGCCCCTGCCGGAGCGCGAAGGTCCCCCCGGCCTGCTGCTCGAGTTGCAGCAGGTGGATCGCCACTTGCGGATCAGCCGCGAGGAGCAGTTGCTCTCGCAGCAGCAGGTGACGCGCGACGTGGTGCGCGGCCTCGCGCACGAGATCAAGAACCCGCTCGGCGGCCTGCGCGGTGCGGCGCAGCTGCTGCAGGCCGAACTCGACGACCGCGAACTGCGCGAGTACACCGAGATCATCATCCAGGAGGCGGACCGGCTGCAGAACCTGGTCAACCGCATCCTCGGGCCGAACCGGCTGCCGGAATACCAGCCGGTCAACCTGCACTCGGTGATGGAGCGGGTGCGCTCGCTGGTCGCCGCGGAAGTCGGCGGCCGCATCGCGCTGGAGCGCGACTACGACCCGAGCATTCCCAGCCTGGTGGCCGATGCCGACCAGCTGATCCAGGCCGTGCTCAACGTGGTGCGCAACGCGGCGCGCGTGGTGCCGGACCAGGGCCGCATCGTCCTGCGCACGCGCGTGCAGCGCCAGTTCACCATCGGCAACATCCGCCACCGCCTGGTGGCGCAGATCGACATCATCGACAACGGCCCCGGCGTGCCGGAAGAGATCCGTGACAGCCTGTTCTACCCCCTGGTGACCTCGGGCACCGGCGGGCTCGGCATGGGGTTGTCGATCGCCCAGTCGCTCATCAACCAGCACAGAGGCCTGATCGAATGCGCAAGCCGGCCGGGCGAGACCGTGTTCACGATCTACCTGCCCGTGGAGACATGACATGACGCAGGGAAACAGCGTTTGGATCATCGACGACGACCGTTCGATCCGCTGGGTGTTGGAAAAGGCGCTCAGCAAGGCCGACATGCAGGTCACGAGCTTTTCCAACGCGACCGGCGTGATGGAGGCGCTGGAGCGCGACCAGCCCGACGCCATCGTGTCGGACATCCGCATGCCGGGCATCGACGGCCTGACGCTGCTCGACCGCATCCACGGCGTGCACCCGGACATTCCGGTGATCATCATGACCGCGCACTCCGACCTCGACAGCGCGGTCAACGCCTATCACGGCGGCGCCTTCGAGTACCTGCCCAAGCCGTTCGACGTCGAGGAGGCGGTCGACCAGGTGCGCCGCGCCTGCCGGCACCGCCGCCAGGCCTCGGCCGAGCGCGGCGAGATCCCGGTTGCCCCGACCGAGATCATCGGCGAGGCGCCGGCGATGCAGGAGGTGTTCCGGGCCATCGGCCGCCTGGCCCGTTCCAACATCACCGTCCTGATCAACGGCGAGTCGGGGACCGGTAAGGAACTGGTCGCCCAGGCCCTGCACAAGCACAGCCCGCGCGCCGAGCGGCCATTCATCGCGCTGAACATGGCCGCGATCCCGCGCGACCTGTTGGAGTCGGAGCTGTTCGGCCACGAACGCGGCGCCTTCACCGGGGCCCAGCATCGCCGCACCGGGCGCTTCGAACAGGCCGACGGCGGCACCCTGTTCCTGGACGAGATCGGCGACATGCCGCCCGAGCTGCAGACCCGGCTGCTGCGGGTGCTGGCCGACGGCGAGTTCTACCGGGTCGGCGGCCACGAGCCGGTCAAGGTCGACGTGCGCATCATCGCCGCCACCCACCAGGACCTGGAGAAGCTGGTCGCCGAGGGGCGCTTCCGCGAGGACCTGTTCCACCGCTTGAACGTCATCCGCATCCATCTGCCGGCGTTGCGCGAGCGGCGCGCCGACATCCCGTTGCTGATGGACTACTTCCTCAAGACGGCGGCCAAGGAGCTCGGCGTCGAGGCCAAGACCCTGGTGCCGGAGACGGTCGAGGAACTGAAGAAATTCGAGTGGCGCGGCAACGTGCGCCAGCTCGAGAATACGGCCCGTTGGCTCACCGTGATGGCCTCCGGCCAGGAG
>JARRQB010000276.1:0-3727 GCA_037382265.1 Gammaproteobacteria bacterium
CAGTCATGGCAGTGATCCAGCCTATGGTTTGAGTAGCGGTTGCAGTTTCGCGTCGATCGCCTCGCGCGCTCGAAAGATGCGCGAGCGGACCGTACCTATGGGACAGTCCATGGCCTTGGCAATTTCGTCATAACTGAGGCCCTCGAGTTCCCTCAGCGTGATGGCGGTGCGCAGATCGTCTGGCAACTCGTCGATCGCCGCGCGAATGGTGTGGGCAATCTCGTCCCGCAGCAGCAGACTCTCCGGCGTACCGAATTCCTTCAGGCGCACCCCGGCGTCGAGTTGCTCGGCCGACTCGGCCTCGATGTCGTCGCTGGGCGGTCGGCGCCCCTGTGCGGCCAGGTAATTCTTAGCCGTGTTGATGGCGATGCGGTACAGCCAGGTGTAGAAGGCGCTGTCGCCGCGGAAGTTCGGCAACGCCCTGTACGCCTTGATGAACGCCTCCTGGGTCACGTCCAACACCTCTCCCGAATCGCGCACGTAGCGCGAGATGAGGTTGGCCACCTTCTGCTGGTACTTGAGCACCAGCACGTCGAAGGCCTGCTTCTCGCCGCGCTGCACGCGTTCGACCAGCTTCTGGTCGGTCTCCCGTCGACCGCTCATCGGCACACCCCGGCGGCTACGCCGACGCGTCTGATTTCGGCCACATCATTTCGACCCGGATGCATGATGGAAGTTCTTGCGCGGCTGCCTGGTGTTGATCTGGCCCAATTGGTGTAGCCCCGCATCGTCGCATCGAAGCGACAGTTTTTCCAAACCGCGCAAGTCGGCTAGCATGCAACGGCAGGTTGCGTCGACCACGGTTCTGCGGTCGCAAGACGACTGGCAAGGGAGCGGCGCTGTGCGCCGGCCATTCGTATACTTATCCCGTCAACCCCGACAGGCGTCTAATGGAATCCACCACGCAGGCCTACGACGTCCTGATCCTCGGAAGCGGCGCCGCCGGTCTGAGCCTGGCCCTGCAGCTGCCGAGCACTGTGCGACGAGGAGGTGGTCCGGCTGGTCGTCGAGCAGGGTCCCGAAGCGATCCGCTGGCTGCTGGAGGAAGGCGTCGAGTTCACCCGCGAGCCGCCCACCGGGAGCGCCGGCTACCACCTCACCCGCGAAGGCGGCCACAGCCACCGCCGGGTGGTGCACGCGGCCGACGCCACGGGGCGCGCCGTCGAACACACGCTCGAAAGCCGGGTGCGCGCGTTGCCGAACGTGACCCTCCTCGAACACCACATCGCCGTCGACCTGATCACCACCGACAAGCTCGGCGGCGAGGGCCCGCGCCGCTGTCTGGGCGCGTACGTGCTCGACCTGCGCAACGGCGTGCGCACCGTCGCCGCGCGGGTGGTGGCGCTGGCCACCGGCGGCGCCAGCAAAGTGTACCTCTACACCAGCAACCCGGACGTCGCCACCGGCGACGGCATCGCCATGGCCTGGCGCGCCGGCTGCCGGGTGGCCAACCTCGAGTTCATCCAGTTTCACCCGACCTGCCTCTACCACCCCAAGGCCAAGTCGTTTCTGATCAGCGAGGCGGTCCGCGGCGAGGGCGGCCGGCTGCTGCTGCCCGACGGCAGCCGCTTCATGACCCGCTTCGACGAGCGCGGCGAACTCGCGCCGCGCGACGTGGTGGCCCGCGCCATCGACCACGAAATGAAGCGGCTCGGCATCGACTGCGTGTACCTCGACATCAGCCACAAGGGCGCGGCCTTCATCGAGTCCCACTTCCCGACCATCCACGCCAACTGCCGCGAACTCGGCTTCGACATGACCCGCGAGCCGCTGCCCGTGGTGCCCGCCGCCCACTACACCTGCGGCGGCGTGTTCACCGACCGGCAGGCGCGCACCGACCTGCCCGGCCTGTACGCGGTCGGCGAGACGGCCTACACCGGGCTGCACGGCGCCAACCGCATGGCGAGCAATTCCCTGCTCGAGTGCCTGGTGTTCGGCCAGCTGGGCGCGGTGGCGATCGCGGAGGAACTGACCGCCCCGTGGGGGCCGGTCGCCTTGTCGCCCTGGGACGAAAGCCGGGTGACCGACTCCGACGAGGAAGTGGTGGTCTCGCACAACTGGGACGAGTTGCGCCGCTTCATGTGGGACTACGTCGGCATCGTCCGCAGCAACAAGCGCCTCGAGCGCGCCAAACGCCGCGTCAACCTGCTGCGCCACGAGATCCGCGAGTACTACGGCAACTTCCGCATCGGCAACGACCTGCTCGAACTGCGCAACCTGGTCGACGTCGCCGACCTGATCATCCAGTCCGCCCAGCGCCGCAAGGAAAGCCGCGGGCTGCATTACACGCTGGACTTTCCCTACCTCGACGACGCCCAGCGCGAACCCACGGTGCTCATCCCCGACAACTACGTGCCCCGCGGCGCCGCCGGCTGAGCCCGCAGGCGCACGCGCAGCCGGCGATGCAGGTCCGCCGGCAGAGCGTCGGCGCAAAACACCACCGTCCGCCGTCGCCGCCCGGCCTCGCCCAGGCGCAGCACCACCAGTCGGGGATGCACCCAAGGCGCCTCCCAGGCCGTGCGGGTGTCCGGCTCCGCCCCCGGCAGGGCCAGGGTCCACACCCCCGCCGCAGACCAGTGCAGGCGGCTGCCGGCGGGCCAGAGCAGCTGGCGGCGCCAGCCCGTGACCCCGTGCGCGAGCAGCGCCGGCGGCGCGCCGAGCTTTGCCCACCAGCCGCAGTCACAGAGCGCGACCGCGGCCAATGCCGCCAGGTGCAGACCGACCCAGGCGGCGAGCAGGCAGCGCGAGTGGCGCAGCGGCAGGTTGAGCGGGGGTTCGCGGATCGGCATGCGGACACTCCTTGTCCGGGTCGGCGCTCAGCCGACGGTCGAGAATCGATACCTCAGCCGAACAACCGGCGGTAGTTCTCCGCCGTGCGCTGCGCGAGCGTTGCGACCGGCACGTCCTTGAGCCCCGCCAGCGTTTCGGCCACGTGCGCGACGAACCCGGGCTCGTTGGGCTTGCCGCGGTGCGGCACCGGCGCCAGGTAGGGCGCGTCGGTCTCGATCAGCAGCCGGTCCAGCGGCACGCGGGCGGCCACCTCGCGCAGCGCCGCCGCGTTGCGAAAGGTGACGATGCCCGAGAACGACACCAAGAACCCCAGGTCCATCGCCTGCTCGGCCATGTCCCACGTCTCGGTGAAGCAGTGCATCACGCCGCCGACCTCCTCGGCGCGTTCCTCGCGCAGGATGCGCAGGGTGTCCGCGCGCGCGTCGCGGGTGTGGACGATGAGCGGCCTGCCGGTCTCGCGCGCCGCGCGGATGTGGGTGCGGAAGCGTTCCTGCTGCCACGCCAGGGCGCCTTCGCTGCGGAAATAGTCCAGCCCGGTCTCGCCGATCGCCACGTTCTTCGGGTGGGCGGCCAGGCGCACCAACTCCGCGACGCTCGGCTCCCGACGGTCTTCCTCGTTCGGGTGCACGCCGACCGATATCGACACCTCCGGCCAGGGCTCCACCCGTTCCAGCATCGCCGGATAGCTCTCCAGGTCGATGCACACGCACAACATGTGCTCGACGCCCGCCTCGCGGGTCGCCGCCATCAGCTTGGCGAAGTCGCCGTCGTAGCGGCCGAGGTCGACGCGATCGAGGTGGCAGTGGGAGTCGATGTACATGGTCTGGCCGCAAACCTCCCGCGGCGAGCGCGAGACCGCCGCCGGGTGTGGATCGAGTGTCGTTGTCGGCCAAGCTCCGGCGCTGGGTCACCGGGGCTGCGGCCACGGGGTCACATG
>JARRQB010000277.1:0-2917 GCA_037382265.1 Gammaproteobacteria bacterium
GCAGTCGCTGCTGATCGGCGGGGCCACCACCTCGCAGGCCCACACCGCGGTGAAGATCGAGCCGCAGTACGAGGGTGCGGTGGTCTACGTGCCGGACGCCTCGCGCGCGGTCGGGGTCGCCTCCAGCCTGCTGTCCGACGAGCATCGCGCCGCCTACCTCGACAAGGTCCGCGCCGAGTACGCGGCGATCCGCGAACGGCGCGCCGGCAAGGACGAGACGCGCAACCTGGTGCCGATCGCCGCGGCGCGCGCCAACCCGACGCCGGTCGACTGGGATGCCTATACGCCGCCCGTGCCGGCCCGGCCCGGTGTGCACGTGCTCGAGGTCCCCGTCGCCGAGCTCGAGCCCTTCATCGACTGGACCTTCTTCTTCCACGCCTGGCAGCTCAAGGGCCGCTTTCCGAGGATCCTCGACGACCCGGAGAAGGGCGAGGAGGCGCGCAAGCTCTACGCCGACGTCCGGGCGATGCTGGAACGGGTGGTCGCCGAGGGCTGGTTGCAAGCGCGGGCGGTGATCGGGCTGTTCCCGGCCAACGCGGTCGGCGACGACATCGAGGTCTACGCGGACGCGGAACGCGGCGAGATCCGAATGGTGCTGCACAACCTGCGCAAACAGGGTCGCCAGCCGGCGGGCAAGTACAACGAGTGCCTGGCCGACTTCGTCGCCCCCAGGGCGAGCGGCAAGCTGGACTGGATCGGCGGCTTTGCCTGCACCGCCGGGCTCGGCATCGAGCAGCGCCTGCAGGCCTTCGAGGCCGACCACGACGACTACCACGCCATCATGCTCAAGGCCCTGGCCGACCGGCTCGCCGAGGCCCTGGCCGAGTGGCTGCACGCGCAGGTGCGCCGCGAGTACTGGGGTTATGCCGCGGACGAGCAACTCGACAACGCCGCCTTGATCGAGGAGCGCTACCGGGGCATCCGCCCGGCCATGGGCTACCCGGCGAGTCCCGACCACACCGAAAAGGATCTGTTGTGGGAACTGCTCGACGTCGAGGCCAGGACCGGCATCTGGCTCACCGAGTCCAAGGCCATGGTGCCGACGGCCGCGGTCAGCGGGCTGTATTTCGCGCACCCCGCCAGCCGTTATTTCGCGGTCGGCAAGATCGGCCGCGACCAGGTGGCCGACTACGCGGCGCGCAAGGGGATGCCGCTGGCCGACGTGGAGCGGTGGCTGGCGCCCAATCTCGCCTACGACAGGTGAGCGGCGCGCGGCGCCGGGCCTGTCGGAAAACTTTACAGCGGGTTCGGCGACGCCGTCTGCCCTGCCCCGGCCGCCAGTTCCTTCGCGTGCCAAAACAGCGCTTTGTGGGCCGTGGCACGGATTGTGGTTGTCGATACTCGTTGTGGACTCTGGGAGACCTGCGGGGCGGGACCCGCGCACGCCGTGGTGATGAACATGCCGAGCAGTAGTCGACGCAGCGTGCCTCGCCACCGGGCCAGGGTGCGCGTGTACATCGACACCCCCGCTGGCCGGTTGGCCTGCCAGACGCGCGACATCAGCCGCGGCGGCATCTTCCTCGAGACCGACTACCGCGGTTTCGCGCCCGGCGAGACCATCGAGCTGATATTCCCCTTCGAGCGCGGCCCGGTGGTCAAGCTGCGGCGCTACCCCGCACGGGTGATCCACCAGGGCGTGTACGGTGTCGGCCTGCACTTCCACGCGCCCGTGGATTCGCTGATCGCCTGAGCAACGAGCAGCCGCGCGTGCGCGACGAAGCGTCGTCCAACCCGCTGGTCGGGGAGCTGCCGACCGCCCGAAGCCGGCCGGCGCCGCGGCTCAGCGCCGCGCGGCGTCCAAACGGGCCAGTTCGGTGGCGATCGCGCGGCCGAGCCCGCCGAGGACCTCGCTGAGTGCCCGGGTGTAGGCGTCGAACCCCGGCCCCGCCGCCATGGCCCGGGCGCGGCTGAACCCCGTGTGCAGGGGTTCGGCGGTGCGCTCGTCGAGGATGGTCCAGGCGGCGTCCAGGACGACCTCGCCGCCCAGCGTACCCTCGAAACTCCGCAGTTCGATCACCACCCGGTAGTCGGTGAGCCGGCTCACCCGGCTTGGGTAGACGTGAACGCGGCGCGTGTCGAGCAGCCGCGCGAGGTCGCGCGCCACCACTCGGGTCGCCTCCTCTTGCAGCACGCCGCCCCAGCGGTGGAACTCGTTGACCTGCAGTTCGCTGTCGCCGATCCGGGTGACGATCTGCGGTCGGTCGAGATACTCCGGCAAGTCGACCGGGCCGACCGCCAGGGTCCGGTCTGCGGCCAGCCGGCCCACGGGCGCGGCGACGGGCGTCTCCGACAGGGTGTAGAAGCGCGCCGGCGTGGGCGTGGCGCAGCCGACCGTCACGGCGGCGACGAGCGCCGCGACGAGCAGCAACCGGTCGGGACGGCAGGTGTTCATCGCAACTCGCTTCCCTTGCCGCGCAGCAGGGCTTCGGGGTGGCGTTCCAGGTAGTCGGCCATGACCCGGATCGAACGGGCCGCGGCCGACAACTCGCGCAACAGCAGCTGGGTCTCGCTGTGCAGCGGCGAACCGGGGGCGACGACCTGCTCAATCCCGCTCAGCGCCTTTTGCGACTGTTGCAGGGTGCGCGTCAATTCCGGTGCCACCTGTTGGTCCAGGGTCTCGAGTATCGCACTGGCGCCGCGCAGCGTCTCGTTGACCTGGCGCAGACTGGCGCGTAGATCGGCGGCGATCTCCTCGACCGGCAGCCGCGCCAGCTTGACCAGCCGGTCGCGCAGTTCGTCGAGCGGCGTCGGCACCGTCGGCAGCTGCGGGTGCTCGGCCTGCCAGACGATGCGGCGCGGCTGGTCGTCGGGGTAGAAGTCGAGGTCGACGAACAGCGCGCCGGTCAGCAGGCTGCCGGTCTTGAGCTGCGCGCGCAGACCGCGGCTCACCAGTTCGTCCCAGAACTGGCGCCGTTCG
>JARRQB010000278.1:0-2905 GCA_037382265.1 Gammaproteobacteria bacterium
GGCACGCGAAGGCATGGTCTATTACGTCATGGAGGCATTCGATCAGCCCTGGAAGAGCGCGCTGGAGGGTCAGGCAGGCGCGCACTGGGGGATCTACGATACGGCGCGTCAACCGAAGTTCGCGTTCGTGTCGCCGGTCGTACCGGTACCCAACTGGACCAGCCTCGCGGCCATCAGTATCGGCCTTGCGATCGTGCTGCTGGCGCTGCTGCTGCGAGACAGCCAGGGCCTGTCGCCCGGCGGCAGCGGTTTCCTGGCGTTGGTCGCCTATGGCATCACCACCTTCGTCGTCTGGCTGCTATACGACTTCACGCAACAGTACATGACCCCCAGCCTGCTGATTGTCACCGGGGCGCTGTTGCTCGGTGCGACGGCTATCGTGATCCTGTTGCTCGCGGAGGCCCACGAGTGGGCCGAGTCACTGTGGCGCAGCGATCGCCGACGCCAGCCAGCAGATTCGTGTGGGCCGCAAGCGCCGGAACGACCGCCCAAGGTCTCGATTCACGTGCCCATCTGCAACGAACCGGCCGCCGTGGTGATCGCATCGCTGGATGCGCTGGCGCGGCTCGACTATCCAGACTACGAGGTGCTCGTGATCGATAACAATACGCGCGACCCGGCCGTGTGGCGGCCGGTCGCGGCGCACTGTCGTCGGCTCGGCGGGCATTTCCGATTCTTTCACATCGACCAACTCGACGGCTACAAGGCCGGCGCCCAGAACTTTGCCCTCTCCCACACGGACCCCGCCGCGGAGGTGATCGGCGTCATCGACTGCGATTACCAGGTCGAGGCCCCCTGGCTGCGGGAACTGGTCCCGCTGTTCGGCGACCCCGACATCACGATCGTCCAGGCACCGCAGGATTACCGTGACGGTCAGGAGAGCCTGTTCAAGGCGATGTGCCAGGCGGAGTATCGCGGCTTCTTTCATATCGGGATGGTCACCCGTAACGAACGCGATGCGATCATTCAGCATGGCACCATGACGCTAGTGCGGCGCACGGCGCTCGAATCGGTCGGGGGCTGGAGCGAATGGTGTATCACCGAGGATGCCGAACTCGGACTGAAGCTGTTCGAGCAGGGATATTCGGCGATATACGTGCCGCGCAGCTATGGCCGCGGTCTGGTGCCGCACACCTTTCTCGATTTCAAGAAGCAGCGTTTCCGCTGGGCCTATGGCGCGATGCTGATCTTCCGCGCTCACCTTGCGCAGCTGCTGGGGCTGCGCCACAGTGCACTCACGTCCGGTCAGCGTTATCACTTCGTCGCCGGCTGGCTGCCATGGCTGGCGGATGGCGTGAACCTCGTGTTCAACCTTGGCGCGATCGCCTGGACCACGGCCATGTTGCTGGCGCCGGAGCGCATCGCACCGCCGCATCCGGTATTCGTCGCGCTGCCGTTGACGCTGTTCGCTTTCAAGCTGGCGAAGCTGTTCGTCTTGTACCGATGGCGCGTCCGCGCCAGCTTCAGCGAGAGTCTTGCTGCCGGACTTGCCGGCGTCGCGCTGTCACATGTCATCGCACGGGCGATGCTGGCCGGTTGCGTGAATCGCGGCATCGGTTTCTTCCGGACACCGAAGGACGCCGCGGCACACAGTCTGCGGCGGGCCCTGCACGATGCCCGCGAGGAGGCGCTGTTCTGCGTCGCCCTGTTGCTCGGTGCGGTCGCGGTGCTGTGGCGAGAAGATGGCGCACTGCTGGACGTGCGCCTCTGGTCGACGATGCTGACGGTGCAGGCGGTACCCTATGCGTCGGCCGTGCTGCTGTCTGTGATCAGTGCGATACCGCGCCTGTCGGGACGACTGCTCCTGCACGGTGACGACACCGCCACACAGCACTCTGTTTGATTCTTTGCTTAACGGGCAACGCGATGCATCGGCATCCGCATGAATCAGGCTAGGTCGCGCAGCCACAGGACGTCCGGTGGCAACCGCTTATCCGCGACAGCTGTCGACGCGTGTCGTCAAGCGTAGCCGCGCACGGATCCTTCTCGACAGGCTGTCGATTGCGAGATTGAGCAGCGCCGTGACCAGAATCAGCAGCATTGCGCGATCGAGCCGGATATCGGCTATAGCGCTGTCGATGTAGAAACCCAGCGTCGCAATACCGAGCACACCGACAATCGCCGTCTCGCGCATGATGATCTCCCAGCGATAGAACAGGAACGCCAGGAACTGGCCGTACATACGCGGAACGATCTCGAACGCGTAACGGTTCACGCCGCCCGCACTGTCCGTCCGCAGGCGTATTTCGTCGCTGTAGCGCCCGAGCAGATGACCGATGATCGCACCATTGTGCAACGCTAACGCCACGATCGCCGGCAGCATGGACGGTCCCCACAGCTGCAGGAAAATGTAAACCAATATGAACTCGGGCGTCGAGCGGGCGACGACAAGGAAGACATGGCTGACTGTACGTCCGGCACGACCGAAGAACTGCTCAGAAATCAGCGGAAAGAAAGCCAGCGCGAGAAACGCCGTGCCCACGAGGGCAATCTGGGTCAACAGCACGGTCGCGACAATGCCGGGCAGGGCCTGGTCACCCAGCATCATCCCGAGCCAATCGGCGAGATCGGCCCAGGTCTGGGCGGCACCGAGATCGGCACCCCGCAATGGCGCCGGCACGATGTCCTCGGTCAGGAAGCGCTGGATGTTCGCCAACCGAATGTCCGAAGACCCGTCGAGCAGGAAAGGGGCCGCCACCAGGTAGAGGCCCAGCAGCCGCGGCTTCACCCAGAATCGTAGCGTTGCGATCAGGAGATAGAAAATGATCAGCAGCGCGGCGGCCTCGGAGTAATTCCCCTCGCCGAAGGCCGTTTCGAGGTAGTAACCAAGGGTCGGCAGGCCGACGAAGCCGAGCACCGCGCTCGAACGCAGCCCGCATTCGAACCGATAGAAGGTATAGTTCTT
>JARRQB010000279.1:0-2900 GCA_037382265.1 Gammaproteobacteria bacterium
AAGATCGATTCGCGCGCGCTGCCCGAGCTGCCGCGGCCGCGCCCGTACCGTGAAATCTGGGTCTACTCCGCCCGCTTCGAGGGCGTCCACCTGCGCGGTGGCAGCATCGCCCGCGGCGGTCTGCGCTGGTCGGACCGCAAGGAGGATTTCCGCACCGAGGTGTTGGGCCTGATGAAGGCGCAGAACGTCAAGAACACGATGATCGTGCCGGTCGGGGCCAAGGGCGGCTTCGTTCTCAAGGCGCCGCCCTCTGAAGGCGGTCGCGAAGCGTACCTGGCCGAGGGTGTTCGGTGTTACAAGAGCTTTATCAATGGCTTGTTGGATATTACGGATAATCTGGATGATGACGTCATCGTGCCACCGCAGGACGTCGTCCGGCGCGACGAGGACGATCCCTACCTGGTTGTCGCGGCCGACAAGGGCACGGCGACGTTCTCCGATATCGCCAACGCGGTCGCGGCCGAGCACGGACACTGGCTGGGCGATGCCTTCGCTTCCGGCGGCTCGGTGGGTTACGACCACAAGGGCATGGGCATCACCGCCCGCGGCGCCTGGGAGGCGGTCAAGCGGCATTTCCGCGAGTTGGGCAAGGATATCCAGAAAGAACCCTTCACGGTGGTCGGTATCGGCGACATGAGCGGCGACGTGTTCGGCAACGGCATGCTGCTCTCGCGCCACACCCGCCTCAAGGCTGCGTTCAACCACCTGCACATCTTCCTCGACCCGAACCCGGACGAGAAGGCCTCCTGGCGCGAGCGCCGGCGCCTGTTCCGCATGCCGGGCTCGACCTGGATGGATTACGACGCCGGCCTGATCTCAAAGGGCGGCGGCGTGTTCACGCGCACCGCGAAAACGATTCCGCTTAGCCGCGAAGTCCGCGAGTGGCTGGGCGTCGAGGCGACCGAGCTGACGCCCAACGCGCTGATCCGCGAGTTGCTCCGCTCGGACGCGGAACTGTTGTGGAACGGCGGCATCGGCACCTACGTCAAGGCCTCGACGGAAACCCATGCCGATGTCGGCGACCTGTCCAACAACAGCCTGCGCGTCGACGCGAAGGACCTGCGCTGCAAGGTCGTGGGCGAGGGCGGCAACCTCGGCATGACCCAGTTGGCCCGCGTCGAGTTCGCACGCCGCGGCGGGTGCTGCAACGCCGACTTCATCGACAACTCGGCCGGGGTCGACACCTCGGACCACGAGGTCAACATCAAGATCCTGCTCAACCAGGCGCAGCGGGCCGGGCAGTTGGATGCCGAACGGCGCAAGGCGCTGCTCGAAGAGATGACCGACGAGGTCGCGGCGCAGGTTCTGCGCAACACCTACCTGCAGACCCAGGCGATTTCGCTGATGGCGCGGTTCTCCAGCGAGCTCCTGGGTTCGATGAAGCACTTCATCGACGTGCTCGAGGACAGCGGTGCGCTGGACCGCGAGCTCGAATTCCTGCCCGACGACGACGAACTGGACGCCCGCGCCAAGCGGGGCGAAGGCCTGTGCCGGCCGGAACTGGCGGTGCTGCTCTCGTACAGCAAGATCACGTTGTACCAGCAGTTGCTTCAGTCCAACGTGCCCGAGGACGCGTGGCTCTCGGCCGAAGCGGTCAATTACTTTCCGACGCCGATCCGCGAGGGCTATGCCGATTTGGTGCCGAACCACCGGCTGAAGCGGGAGATCATCGCGACGCAGGTCACCAACAGCCTGGTCAACCGCATGGGCGCTTCCTTCGTACTGCGTATCCAGGAGGATACCGGCGCCTCGGCCGGCGATATCGCGCGGGCTTACAGCATCGCCCGCGAGGTGTTTGACGCGCGCGATTTCTGGGCCCGCGTCGAGCGACTCGACAACCGGGTCGACAGCCGCGTGCAGTTGGCGGCGATGGTCGAGATGTGGTCGCTGCTGCGCCATGCGACGCGCTGGCTGCTCAACCTGCCGGGGCGCCGACTCGACATCGGCCAGATGGTGGCCCGGTTGGCCCCGGGTATCGCGGAGCTGGAGGGCACCGTGCGCTAGTCGCTCAGCGCGGACGAGCGCGAGGCGCTGGAGCAGCGCATGGAGCCGCTCGTCGAGGGCGGCATGCCGCGCGTGCTGGCGCAGCGCACAGCCCTTTTGCCGCACCTGTTGCAGGCGCTGGAAGTGGTCGAGATCGCAGCGCGGCGGCGCGCCGACGTACACCGCGTGGCGGCCGTGTTTTTCGGGCTCACCGAGCGTCTCGAGCTGAACTGGTTGCGGCGCAAGGTCGAGTCGCTGAAGGTCGGCGGGCAGTGGCACGCGATTTCGCGGGCCAACCTGCGCGACGAGTTGTTCGCGCACCACAACGACCTGGTCGAACACGTGCTGCGGGCGCACGGTCGCAAGAAGGCCCCGGTGACGGCATGGGCGGAGGCCAACGGTGCCGCGGTCGAGCGGCTGACGCGGATGCTGGCCGCGATGAAAAAGCAGCAGGAAATGGATTACGCTACCCTGTCGGTTGCCGTGCGGGCGCTGGGCCAGCTGAACGAGGACCAGTCGGGTGAATGATGCGAAGGTGAGCGAGAAATTCAGAATTCACTTTGTCGCCAGCCAGGTCGACGGCGCCGAGCAGGCGCTCGAGTCCCTGGAAGGGCGCTACGGCAACTGCCCGCTCGAGGAGGCGAACGTGATCGTCGCGCTGGGCGGTGACGGGTTCATGCTGCGCACGCTGCACCGCTTCCTGCCGACCCGCCTGCCGGTGTACGGAATGAAGCTCGGCAACGTCGGCTTCCTGATGAACCGCTTCCACGAGGACGGCCTGCAACAGCGGCTCAACGCCGCCGACACGGTCGAACTCAATCCGCTGTGCATGGAGGCCCTGACCGAGGCCGGCAGCGAGGCCACCGCGCTGGCCATCAACGAAGTATCCCTGCTGCGCCAGCTGAACCAGGCGGCGC
>JARRQB010000280.1:0-2892 GCA_037382265.1 Gammaproteobacteria bacterium
CCCCGTCTATCATGAGAAATACGGCGAAGGCGTGATCGAGCGCCTGATCTACTCGGCAACGGCCGAGGTGCGCTTTGGCGACCGGACCAAGTACGTAGGCCAGGCGTCGCTGCGCTCAAAAGCTCCGGTGCGGCTGTTCATGGTGGCGAGGGCCGGAAAGTCCGCGACCAAGCATGAAGACTGAGGCTGGAGGGCTGTTTGCTGCTCGGACGGCGCGGGTGAATCTTGCGGCGATTTTCGCGCGGCCCCGGGGGCTTCGGGGGCCGGCGTAACACGCATTGGCAGGAGTCAAGCCTTGCCCCATGTAATCATCCTCGACAACATCTCCCCGCAGGGTCTGGCCGTTCTGGAAGCGTCCGATGGCATCCAGTTCAGCATCCGCACCGGACTGGCCGGAGATGAGCTTCGGCAAGCGCTGAGCGAGGCCGACGGCGCCATCTGCCGCAGCGGCGTGCGCATCACCGCCGACGCCTTGTCCGGCAACCACCGCCTGCGAGCGATCGTCCGAGCAGGCGTGGGCACGGACAACATCGACAAGACGGCGGCCACGCGACAAGGGATCGTCGTCATGAACACGCCAGCCGGAAACACGTTGAGCACTTCCGAGCACGCCTTCGCGCTGATGTTGGGACTGTCCCGCAACTTGGCGCCAGCGTATCAAAGCCTCGTCGCCGGCCAGTGGGATCGGAAGTCTTACATGGGTTCACAACTCGCCGACAAGACGTTGGGTGTGATCGGGCTTGGCCGTATCGGGCAGGAAGTCGCTAAGCGAGCGGTGGCCTTCAACATGCGCGTACTCGGCCACGACCCGTTCCTGTCCTCGGAACGGGCAACCGAGTTGGGGATCGAGTTGATCGAGGATGTCGACCAGCTCTTGCCCCAAGTCGACTACCTGACGGTGCACACACCGTTGACCCCGGCGACCACCAACCTGATCGACACCCCGCAAATCAACACCATGCGCACGGGTGTCCGGTTAATCAACTGCGCCCGCGGCGGCATCTACAACGAACGGGCCCTGGTCGAGGGACTCAGAGCCGGCAAGCTCGGCGGCGTGGCGCTGGACGTGTTCGAAGCGGAACCGAACACGGACAGCCCCCTGTTCGGCATGCCGGGCGTCCTCTGCACGCCGCATCTCGGCGCAAGCACCGAGGAGGCGCAAACGCAGGTGGCCGTCGAAGCCGCTCAGCTGTTGGTCAATTACCTGTCGAGAGGGGAAGTGCGGCACGCCGTCAACATGGTGAGTATCGACCCGAAGGCCTTGGCATCCGTGCGCAGCTACCTGAACGTCGCTTATCGGCTGGGTCTGCTGCTCGGACAATGGCAGGCTTCGGGCACCGATGGCTGCAAGCTGCGCTATCGGGGTGACGTGTCGCGGAAAGACACGCGCCTGCTGACCGCTGCGTTCTGCGCCGGGCTGCTCGAGCCCGTGCTCGATCAAGACGTCAATATCGTCAATGCCGAGATGCTGGTGCGTGAGCGCGGCATCCGACTGACGGAGGAAACGACGGACGAAAAGGGCGCTTTCAGCTCTTCCATCACCGCGACCTTGATCGGCGGCGACACCGAGATTCGCGTCGCCGGGACGATTTTCGGCGAAAGCATGCCACGCCTGGTGCAACTCGGTAACTACCGCCTGGAGGCTTATCTCGACGGCGTGCTGCTGATCTTCTTCCACAACGACGTACCGGGAATTATCGGCGCCGTGGGCACTATCTTCGGTTCTCACGGCATCAACATTGCGCAGATGACGGTGGGCCGAGCGCAGGGCAAGCCGGGCAGCAGGGCCATCGCCGTGCTCAACCTCGACAGCCCGCCGCCCGAACAGGCGCTGCGGGAGATGTTGCGTCTTCCCGATATTCACGACGCGAAATTGATCCAGTTACCGGCCGCCGACACGCCGCCGAGTTGGCTGAACCGCTGATCGAAGGGGCTGCGGGATCAGAGAGGCGACTTCACTTCCGTCTTGGGTCACGTTCACCGTCGAAAAAAGCCGGGCTATACTTTTCGCCTGAATATCGCCACCAGCGGGGCCCGGCTCGGTTTCCGCCGCCACGTCCACCCGTAACACCAGCCGGAGGGGAATCGTGTCTCGTTTGCCAGACCGCCACAGCACCTCGTCTCGCGTCGGGCGGCTCTGCAGCGGCCTCGCCTTGTCGCTGTCGATAGCGCTCGCGCCATGGTCGTCGACCCACGCCTTCGAGCGTTACACCGCGCACGGCGGACCGGTGAAGAGTCTCTCGCTGTCGGCGGACGGACGCTGGCTGGCGAGCACCGGCTTCGACTACACCACGGTGCTCTGGTCGCTACCGGCGTTTGCCGAGCAACGCGTGCTGATCGGCCACGAGGCGGCCGTGAACACAGCGGCTTTCTCGCCCGACGGGCGTTATCTGGTCACGGCCAGCGACGACCAGACCATCCGCGTGTGGCGGCTCGACGGCTTGCCGGATGCGGACGACGCGCCACAACCCAGGGTGCTGCAAGGTCACACCGCCAAGATCGTCGGGCTGGCTTTTTCGCCCGACGGCAGCCGGCTCGCCTCCAGCAGCTGGGACGGCAGCATCGGCCTGTGGTCGGTCCCCGAGTTCGACAACCTGGCCTTCCTCAAGGCCCATGAGGGGCCGGTCAATGCGGCCGTTTTCTCGCAGTCCGGCCAAACCCTGTACAGCGCCGGCGGCGACGGGCACGTCCGGCTTTGGGACGTCCCGGCGAGGAGGTATCTGCGCAGCCTGGTGAAGAACGGCTGGGGCATCAACGTGCTCGAGGTCGACGAAGACCTCGACCTGGTGCTCTACGGCACCGCCAATGGACTGATGATGGGGGCGTCCCTGAGCGGCGACCGGCAACCGATCGAGTTCTCGCCCGAGGGCCCGCCCGTGCTGGCGCTGGCGC
>JARRQB010000281.1:0-2889 GCA_037382265.1 Gammaproteobacteria bacterium
ATTGGAATGCGATAGCAGTGCCGCCTTCGGCGTGAGTCCGAAGCGGCGCACCACAGCGGCCGCCGTGAGCGCGGTCTGGGCAATGTGCTCGGCCGACGGATCGTGGGTCACGTACGTGTCCGTGATAAACAGGCTCCCCTTCGGGGTGATCAACAGGTTGACGGCGGAAAAATCCGTTACACCCGACGCCAGGCCAATGACGTTTCGAACGTAACTCAGATGCTTGTGAAATCCGCCATTGACCCCGCAGATCATGCCGTCGACATCACCACGGTGAAGCAGCAGCGTGGCCAGGGCCGTCGTTCGGGTGAGGATGATCGCGCGCGCATCGGCCGGGGACACGCTCTTGCGTTCCATGATGCGGTGGTAGTCGTGCCAGTCCCGTTCGTAATTCGGGTTGTCGGACGGATCGAGCACGTCGAAGTGCTTGCCACAGACGATGTGCAAACCCATGTCGCGGATCGTCGTTTCGATCGACGCCCGGCGCCCGAGCAGAAGGGGACGCGCAATGATGCCGTCGTCGACCAGTGCCTGCACCGCGCGCAACACGCGCATCGATTCGCCCTCGGCGTAAACGAGTCGGCGCGGGTCCCCGGCGGCGTGTGCGAACACCGGCTTCATTACCAGCCCTGACCGGAACACATAGTTCTCGAGGCGGTGCCGGTAGGCGTCGAGATCCTCGATTGGCCGGGTTGCAACGCCGGAGTCCATCGCCGCCTTCGCCACGCGCAATGGCACCTCGGCGATCAGCCGTGAATCGAAGGGTTTGGGAATCAGGTAGTCGGGACCGAAGCGCAGCTGCCCACCTCCGTAGGCGGCGGCCACCTCCTCGTCGGCCTCTTCCATGACCAGGTCCGCCAGGGCTTCGACGCAAGCGAGCTTCATTTCCTCGTTGATCGCGCTGGCGCCCACGTCGAGGGCGCCACGAAAGATGTAGGGGAATACCAGCACGTTATTGATCTGGTTGGGATAATCGGATCGGCCCGTACCGATGATCGCATCGGGTCGCACCTCGTGCACCAGGTCTGGCAGGATCTCCGGCTCGGGATTTGCGAGCGCCATGATCAGCGGGCGATCGGCCATGCGCCGGACCTGGTCGGGCTCGAGCACGCGCGCCGCCGACAGTCCCAAAAACATATCGGCACCGTCGATCACGTCGTCGAGGATGCGGGCGTCGCTGTCGACCGCATAGCGTTCCATGTAAGGATTCATGTTGTCGCGGCCGAGATAAACGACGCCGTGGATGTCGCAGAGCGTCACGTGCTCCCTGCGCAAGCCCATCGCTACCAGCAGGTCTACGCAAGCCAGGGCGGCGGCGCCGGCACCGCTACCGACGAGGCGTATGTCCTCGATGCGCTTGTCGACCAGGCGCAGGCCGTTGCGTACGGCAGCGGCGACGCAGATGGCGGTGCCATGCTGGTCGTCGTGCATCACCGGTATCGACATGCGGTCGCGCAGCTTGCGCTCGATGTCGAAACACTCGGGTGCCTTGATGTCCTCGAGGTTGATGCCGCCGAACGTGGGTTCGAGGGCGGCGACGATGTCCACGAACCGGTCCGGATCGGTTTCGTTGATTTCGATGTCGAATACATCAACGCCGGCGAACTTCTTGAACAGCACGGCCTTGCCTTCCATGACCGGCTTGGAGGCCAGCGCGCCGATCGGCCCCAGTCCCAGTACGGCCGTGCCGTTGGTCACCACGCCAACGAGGTTGCCGCGGGCCGTGTAGGCGGCCGCGTCCGAGGGCTTGTCGGCGATCTCTTCGCACGCGAAGGCGACCCCTGGCGAATACGCCAAAGCCAGGTCGAGCTGGTTGACCATGCGCTTGGTCGCCTGGATCTGCAGCTTGCCCGGAACGGGATGCCGGTGGTATTCCAATGCGCGTGCGCGAAATTCATCGGTCATCGGTGACAGTTTCCCCCACCCGGCGAGCCTGTTCCCGCGGCGGCGCGCTGATTATACATCAACCCTCTGTAGCGACTGCGCCACGGCCGATATGCAGCTGGCGGACGATAACCAGGGCCAGGGCGGTGATGTTCATCAGGAACGCGTAGATCACGCTGGGCACGGCCAGACCGGATACGCTCAGTAAGCTGACGGCGACCGTGATGCCGAGCGCACTGTTCTGGATGCCGCATTCCACGGCAAGCGCGATGCGGCCGGCGGTCGGCAGACGGCCGGCGAGACCGAGCAGGGCACCCGTGGCCATCGTCGCGACGTTGAGCATGAGGATTGCCGGCCCGACCGTCGCGAAGTGCGCCGTGATACTCGGCCACTCCGTGTAGAAGGTGGCGAAGACGATCGCGAGAAAGATTACGGTGGCGAGCCTGCCGATCGACTTCGCCGCCGTGGGCAGCAGCCATCCGGCCTGGTTGAAGAGTACGCCGGCCGCCACGGGAAGCAGCGTGATCAGGAACAGGCTGCCGATGGCCTGGCCCATCGGGTAGTCGACGGCCGCCGCCGCGCCGAGAAAATGCGCCAGCGAGACACCGACAATAATCGGCACGGTGATAAACGACAGCAGGCTCGTGCACGCGGTGAGCGTAATGGACAGGCAGGTATCCCCGCGCGACAGGTCCGTAATGACCGCTGCCGTGACGCCGCCCGGGCAAGCCGCCAGGATCATCAGCCCCACCGCCGTCTGCGGCTCCAGGGCGAATAAGGCAGTAATTCCGAATGCCGTGAGCGGCAATAGCAGCGTCTGCGCAATCAGCCCCAGGCCCACGGCGACCGGGTAGGTGAGTACTCGGCGGAAGTCCGCGAAGCTCAGCTTGAGGCCGAGGGCGAAAATGATGAAGGCGAGGCCCGCCGGCAGCAGCGTCGAGATCACCGGGCTCAAGAAAGTTGCTCCACGATCAGCATCGCGCCGACCAGTACCTGGGCCAGCGC
>JARRQB010000282.1:0-4942 GCA_037382265.1 Gammaproteobacteria bacterium
CCGTCTGTCCCCGCCGGCAGCAGTGCCGTCGTCGCCAGGGCGAGCAGGGGGCCAAGCGCCAGTCCGATCCAGCCGATGTCCGAGCGGCGGAGGGTCACCGTGGTCTCTGCGAACGCTGCCTACGACTCCGAGTATAGCCGCGGCCGGTGCGGGTCGGATTTTTGCTAAATTTGTCAGTATCAGCTACCCGCTCGCCATCAGCCGAAGATCGGATGACGAAGTATCTCCTGGCCTGGCTGCCGATGGTTCCGCTCGGGATCCTCAACGGGGTCGCCCGCGAACTGAGCTACGGACGGCACCTGTCGGCGCTGCACGCCCATCAGCTCTCGACCCTGGTCGGTGCGCTGTTGACGGGGCTCTATAGCTGGCTGGTCGGGCGGCTCCTGCCCTTCGGGTCGCCTGCCCGGGCACTCGGCGTGGGCGCGACCTGGGCCGCGCTGACGGTGTTCTTCGAGTTCGGTTTTGGTCGCTTGGTGATGGGTCATCCCTGGTCGCGGCTGCTGCACGACTACGACCTGGGTGCCGGGCGGGTGTGGCCGCTGTTTTTGCTGTGGCTGTGCGCCGCGCCGATGCTGGTGCAGCGTTTCGGCGGTGGCAGCGGACAGGCGTGATGGAACGCCGGTTGCCAGCCACGACGGCGTCGGGCGCCGAGAGCCGCACAGACGGCTACGTACTGGTCAGCCGGCTGTTTCTCAAGGCCCTCGCGCTCGTTTACCTCGCCGCCTTCCTCTCCCTAGCCGGACAGATCACCGCCCTGGCGGGCAGCGCGGGAATCTTCCCGCTCGACGAGCAGCTCGCGGCCCATGCTGCGGCGGGCTGGTTGGAGCGCCTGCTGCGGTACCCGTCGCTGTTCTGGTTCGCGGCCGGCGACCATGCCCTGCAGGCAGCCGCGTGGTTCGGGGTCGGGTTTGCGGTGATGCTGTTGTTCGGCTGGTTCGAACGCCTGAGCCTGGTGGCGCTGTTCCTGTTGTATTTGTCGCTGTTCCACGCGGGCCAGCTGTTCATGAACTTCCAGTGGGACTACCTGCTGCTGGAGGCGGGGTTTCTCGGCATCTTCCTGCCGGGTCGCGCCATGCTCGTGATCTGGCTCTTTCGCTGGCTGCTGTTTCGCCTGCGCCTGCTGTCCGGCGTGTCGAAACTGGTCAGCGGCGACGCCGGCTGGAGCGGGCTGACGGCCCTGACCACCTATTTCGAGACGCAACCGCTCCCGCACGTCGGTGCCTGGTATGCCCACCAGCTGCCGGATTGGCTGCTGCGCTTCGGCACCGGAGCCACGTTGTTCGTCGAACTGGTCGTGCCGTTCTTCTTTTTCCTGCCGCGGCGTTGGCGTCTGACCGGCGCCGCGCTGACGATCTTGTGGCAGCTGTTGATCATCGCCACCAGTAATCACAACTTCTTCAATCTGTTGACCATTGCGCTGTGTCTGTTTCTGCTCGACGATCGCGCTTTGGCGGCCATGCTGCCCGGCGCACTGCGTCGGCGCTGGCAGGAACGCGCGGCGCCGGCGGGCGCGAGCGCCCTGGCGCGTGGCGCGGCCCTGATTGGCGCGCTGGTGATCGTGCCGGTGAGCCTGCTGCTGGCCGCGGATATGGTGTCGCCGCGGCCGCTGCCGCCGGTGTTGGCGGGCGTCGTCGACGTCCTGCGGCCGCTGCACATCGTCAACCGCTACCACGTCTTTCCCACCGTGGACACCCAGCGCATCGAACTGCAGATCGAGGGCTCGGCGGACGGCGTCAGTTGGCGGCCCTACCGCTTCCGTTACAAGCCGGGCGATCCCGCCGTGGCGCCGCCCTTCGTGGTGCCGCACCAGCCGCGGATCGACTGGCTGATGTGGTTCGTGCCAAAGTCCCCGGTCTTCCTGCCCTGGTTCGACCGCTTCCTGGATCGACTGCTCGCCGGCGAGCCCGCGGTGCTGGCCCAGCTGGGCGAGAACCCGTTTCCCGACGGCAAACCCCAGGCCCTGCGCGTCCGTGCCTATCGCTATCGCTTCACTGACGCCGCCACCCGCGCGGCAACCGGCAACTGGTGGGTGCGTGAGCCCCTCGGCCCGTTCCTCGGCCTGCCGGGCCGCCGCGAACGCCGCTAGGCGATCTTCCGCCACTCTATCCCGGCATCCGCGTCCACCGCCTCTACTGGGTCCGGCTCCGGTGTCTTCAGGGTCACCAGTTCCTCGGCGCTCACCGGGTGGATGGCGATGGTGCCGTCGAAGTCCGCCTTCCTGGCGCCCATCTTCACCGCCACGGCAAAGCCCTGCAGCATCTCGTCGACGTTTTCGCCCACCAGGTGGATGCCCACCACGCGCTCGTCGTCCCCGGCGCAGACCAGCTTCATGGCCGTGGTCGTGCCGTGCTCGGTCAAGGCGTGGCGCATCGGTGTGAACGCCGTCCGGTAGATCGTGACGCGCTCATGCAGACCGCGCGCCTGCGGCTCGGTCAGGCCGACGGTCGCTACGGGCGGGTGGGCGAACACCACGCTCGGGATGTTCTCGTACTCCACCCGCGCCTCCGGCTTACCGCCGAACAGGCGATCGGCCAGGCGCCGGCCGGCCGCGATGGCCACCGGGGTCAAGGGGCTGCGGCCGGTGATGTCGCCGACCGCGTACACGCCCGGTACGTTGGTGTTTTGGTACGCGTCAGTGGGCACCACGCCGTTGGCTCGGGTTGCCACGCCGGCTGCGGCCAGGTCCAATTCGGCCGTGTTCGGTGCCCGGCCGACCGCCCAGATCACGGTGTCGAATCCGTCGAGCCGTTCGCCGTCGGCGGCGTCCAAGGCGATTCCACGTTGGGTTTGCTCCAGACCGGCGACCTGGAAGCTCATGCGCAGCTCGATACCCTGCTTGCGCATCTCGGCCATGAGGACGTCGCCCACCATAGGATCGAAGACCTCGAGCCGACGACCGCGACCCGGCGTGGCTGTTCGGCGAGTTCGAAGAAGCCGTCGGAAGTGATCCCGAGCGCCGCGCCGGGTACCGGCGGCACGATCGGTCGGCCGCCGGTGGCGAGCACGATGTGATCGGCACTGTAGACCCGGCCCTCGACGCTGATGTGCCGGTCGTCGACGAACCGGGCGTGGCCCGTCAGGCGGGTGATGTGCTGCCGCTCTACGTAGCCCTCCCAGTAGCCGTTGATGTCGGCGATGTAGCGCTCGCGGGCGGCTACCAGGGCGGGCCAGTCGGTCGCCCCGCGCTCGGCGGGGATGCCAAAGGCGCCGGCATCGTCCACGGCGTGGGCCAGCTGGGCCGCGTACCACATGACCTTCTTGGGGACGCAGCCGTTATTGACGCAGGTGCCGCCGAGCCGGGCGGACTCGACGACGGCAACCTTCTTGCCGTATTGCGCCGCCCGCTCGGCGACCGCCAAGCCGCCGCTGCCGGCGCCGATGGCGATCAAATCGTAATGCGTTGTCATTTGTCCATTCCCTACCGGTAGCTCAATGTCGGGTTGCAGGCGAGCCGTGCAGGCGCGCAGGTAAGGCTTCCGACCGCCCTGCGCGTCTGCACGGGGGGTTCACGCCGCCGAGCGCACCTCGCCGGCGAGGTACGCTTCCAGCGCCTCGGACCCGCCGATGTAGTCGCCGTCGATAAACACCTGGGGCACAGTCTCCTGGCCGGTGATGGCGCGCACGCTGCGGATGGTGGCGTCGTGACCCAGCACGATTTCTTCGAAACCCATGCCGTGGCGCGCCAACAGGTCTTTCGCCTTGGCGCAGAACGGGCAGCCCGGCTTGGTGATCACGCTGATCGCCTGCGGTTTGCGGGCCTGCGGGTTGACGTAGTCGAGCATGGTGTCGGCGTCGGAGACCTCGAAGGGGTCACCCGGAACGTCCGGCTCGATGAACATCTTCTCGATGACGCCGTCGCGGACCAGCATCGAGTAGCGCCAGCTGCGCTTGCCGAAGCCGAGGTCGCCCTTGTCCACCAACATCCCCATGCCGGCGCTGAATTCGCCGTTGCCGTCGGGGATCAGTCGTACGTTTGCGGCTTCCTGGTCTTGCTGCCACGCGTCCATGACGAAGGCGTCGTTGACCGACAGGCAGACGATCTCGTCGACGCCATTGTCCCGGAATGTGCCGGCCAGCTCGTTGTAGCGCGGCAGGTGGGTCGAGGAGCAGGTCGGCGTGAAGGCGCCGGGTAGCGCAAACACCACCACGGTACGGCCCTTGAAGATGTCGTCGGTCGTCACGTCCACGAACTCGCCGTTGACGCGGGTCTTGAAGGTTACGTTGGGTACGCTTTGGCCTTCGCGGTTCTGCATGATCGAATCTCCTATTGCATTGGTATCGGTTGGTAAAAAAGGCTGCTCTGCGAGCCCGGAAGAAAGTATGGAGCAGCGTGAGCAATAGCAAAAATCGTTTGTAACAAATCTAGTAATCGGCAAAAACGATCATGCAACCGGTCGCCGACGCGCTCGGGGATGCGGCTGCTTATACTTGGAGCAGCCGACGAGGCCGCGCGGACCGCCCATGACCACCCAACCCAACCACGCCAGTGTGCTGTTGATCGAGGACCATCGCGACATCGCCGAGATGGTGGGTTCCTACCTCGAGGAGAAGGGGTACACGGTCGACTTTGCGGCGGACGGGGTGACGGGCCTGCACCTGGCGGTGGTCAACGACTACGACGCCATCCTGCTCGACTTGATGCTGCCCGGCTTGGACGGGCTGGCGGTTTGTCGCAAGCTGCGCCAGGAGGCCAGGCGCGACACGCCGCTGCTGATGCTCACCGCCCGCGACACCCGACGCGATGTGGTGGCCGGGCTGGACGCGGGCGCCGATGACTACTTGGTGAAGCCCTTCGACATCCGCGAGCTCGAGGCCCGGGTGCGGGCACTGGTGCGGCGCGGGCGAGGACGGGTGGCAGCCGAGGTGCTGCAGGTCGGCGATCTGACGCTGGACACCGCCAGCCTGTTGGTGCAGCGCGCGGGGCAGACGTTGAACCCGACCC
>JARRQB010000283.1:0-2884 GCA_037382265.1 Gammaproteobacteria bacterium
GAATTCAACCGCGGCATGTGGACCATCGGTTACACCGGTCAGAGCCCGGAGCGGCTCAAGCTGCACCAGCAGCACTGGGGCACCTTCGACTACACCAGTCTCAAGGCCGAGGGCGGACCGGCCGACGGCGACTTCTACGGCATGCCGTGGCCTTGCTGGGGCACCGCCGAGATGAAGCACCCGGGCACGCCCAACCTGTACGACCCGAGCACCTCGGTCGCCGAGGGCGGCCTGACCTTCCGGGCCCGTTTCGGCGTCGAGCGCAACGGCGTGAGTCTGCTCGCCGACGGCAGCTACTCGGCCGGGTCCGAGATCAAGGACGGCTATCCGGAGTTCACGCACGAGCTGCTGAAGAAGCTCGGCTGGTGGGACGACCTGACTGACGAGGAAAAGCAGGCGGCCGAGGGCAAGAACTGGAAGACCGACCTGTCCGGCGGCATCCAGCGGGTGGCGATCAAGCACGGCTGCGCACCGTTCGGCAACGCCAAGGCCCGGGCCATCGTGTGGACCTTCCCGGACGCAGTCCCGATCCACCGCGAACCGCTCACACCACGCGGCGCGACCTGGTCGAGAAGTACCCGACCTACGCGGACCGCAAGTCGTACTGGCGCCTGCCGACCCGCTACGAGTCCATCCAGGCCAAGGACTACTCCAAGGAGTTCCCGATCATCTTCACCTCCGGCCGACTGGTCGAGTACGAGGGCGGCGGTGACGAGACCCGGTCCAACCCCTGGCTTGCCGAGCTGCAGCAGGACATGTTCGTGGAAGTCCACCCGCGCGACGCCAACGACGCCGGTATCATGGACGGAGACGACGTCTGGGTAGAGACGCCGGAGGGGGCGAAGATCAAGGTCAAGGCCATGGTCACCCGACGGGTCGAGGCGGGCGTCGCCTTCACCCCGTTCCACTTCGGCGGCCACTTCCAGGGCAAGGACCTGCGCAGCAAGTACCCCGAGGGAGCCGACCCCATCGTGCTCGGCGAGGCCTGTAACACGGCCATGACCTACGGCTACGACTCGGTGACCCAGATGCAGGAAACCAAGGCCAGCCTGTGTCGCATCTACAAGGCTTGAGGAGACCTAAGACATGGCACGAATGAAGTTCTACTGCGACGCCGAGCGCTGCATCGAATGTAACGCCTGCGTCACCGCCTGCAAGAACGAGAACGAGGTCCCCTGGGGCGTCAACCGCCGCCGCGTCGTCACCATCAAAGACGGCGAGCCCGGCGAGCGATCCCTGTCGGTGGCCTGCATGCACTGCTCCGACGCGCCGTGCGCGGCGGTCTGCCCGGTCGATTGCTTCTACACCACGGCGGACGGCGTGGTCCTGCACGACAAGGACATCTGCATCGGCTGCGGCTACTGCTTCTACGCCTGCCCCTTCGGCGCGCCGCAGTTCCCCGGAGACGGCGCCTTCGCCTCCCGCGGCAAGATGGACAAGTGCACCTTCTGCGCCGGCGGCCCGAAGGAGAACGGCAGCGCCGACGAGTACAAGCTCTACGGCTCGAACCGGTTGGCCGAGGGCAAACTGCCGCTGTGTGCGGAGATGTGCTCGACCAAGGCGCTGCTCGCCGGTGATGCCGACACGATTGCCGACATCTACCGCAAGCGCGTCGTCAATCGCGGTGCCGCGGTGCTCGACTGGGGCGTCAGCTACGACAACGCCACGCTGCGGGCCCCCCGCCCGGTCAAAGGCAAGGCGAGCGCGGACGGCTGATCCTCTGGCCAAGGCCGCCCGGTCTCCAGGCCGGGCGGCCTGTTATTCGCACCTGTTCAGTACCCCGCGGTATTCTTCTCCACCCAGCGCGTGGTCTCGTCGGCCAGCGTCTCGCGTTTCCACAGCGGCACCCGCGACTTCAGTTCCTCCATCAGCCAGCGGCAGGCCTCGAAGGCGGCCTTGCGGTGCGCCGACCAGACCGCGACCAGTACGATGGGGTCGCCGGGGTGGAGGTCGCCGACGCGGTGAACGATAAGGCAGTCCGCCAGTTCCCAACGTTCGACCGCCTGGCGCGCAATGCCCTCCAGGGCCGACTCGGTCATCCCCGGATAGTGCTCGAGCCGCATCCCGCGTACCCCGTCGCCCTCGTTGACGTCGCGCATGGTGCCGACGAAGCTTGCCGTGGCGCCGAAATCGGTGCGCTCGGCAAAGGCCTCCGCCTGGTAGTCGGCGATCGCCCGCCAGGGGTCCAGGGGCTTGTCCTGAAGCTGTACGTTCATCGTCCCGGTCCGCGTCCCACCTTTTCATTCTAGTCGAGCGGTATCGGCGCCGGGCGCGCTACGGCTGCATTTCCCGTTCGAGCTGCTGCGCCAACGCCTTGGGCGAGCCGGTGCGCCGCGCCATCAGATCGTAGGCCACCGGCACGATGAACAGGGTGAACAGCGTCGCTGCCACCACACCGTAGAGGATCACCGTGCCGATCACCACCCGGGTCTCGCTGCCCGCCCCCGCCGACAACAGCAGCGGCGTGGAGCCTGCCGCGGTGGTGATGCCGGTCATCACGATCGGGCGAAAGCGCACCTCGGTGGCCTCGATCAAGGCGTCGCTGAACTCCCGCCCGGCGTCGCGCAGCTGGTTGGCGAACTCGACGATCAGGATGCCGTTCTTGGCCGCTAGGCCGACCAGCATGATCAGGCCGATCTGGCTGTAGAGGTTGAGCGTCAGGCCGTTCAGCCACAGCCCGAGCAGCGCGCCCGCCATGGCCAGCGGCACGGTGAACATGATCACCAGCGGGTGGATCCAGCTCTCGAACTGGGCCGCCAGCACCAGGTACACCACCGCGATGCTCAGCAGCATAACGAACAGGATCGAGCCGCCCGCCGCCTTGAAGTCCTGCGACTGACCCTTGTAGTCGACGATCACCTTCCCGGGCAGGTGCTCCTCCACG
>JARRQB010000284.1:0-2877 GCA_037382265.1 Gammaproteobacteria bacterium
ATGGCAGAGCATAAGTAACTGTTAATTCGATTAATGTCTTTTGTGGGCATACATTTTGCCAATCAGGGTGGAAAGGGTCTGTTCGCCACGATGGCTTGTCCGGACACGGCTTACCGCAGACCTTGGGAAAAAGCGGGGTTGTCGACCATGACATCGATCGACCGGCGCAGCTGTCAGCGTTGGCGAGGAGACGACTTGACTGCCTGGTTGTCGTTGCCCGGAGATCGCGGCTCCCTGCGCTGCAGGGTAGTCAATGCGAGCAGTCGCGGCGCGCTGCTCGAAACGTCGGCGTCACTGGCAGCGGGTACCGACATCGAGCTCGCCTTTGCGCGAGCGGATCACAACCGGCCGGGAAGATTGTTCCGGCGTTCAGCGACGGTGGTTCGGCGCACGCCGACCGAGGTCGCGGTCACTTTCCGTAATGCCTGGGAACGCCGCGGGGTGGGAGACCTCCCTGATTCCCGGGCACAGCCCGCCTGAGGGTTCGTTACGGCAAGCGCACGATCCGCGCGCGGTCGGTTGCCGGGGGTCGTTCAGCCCGGGACTGCGTTTCGCCTGGCCGGTAAACCGCGTGTCCGCGGACCTGCGTCCCTGTAATGCAACGCTCTGTGGTCGAACTCCGGATGACCAGCGGTATGCGGTACCGGATCGTGCCGTGCAATGAGACCGGGAGATCGCGTTCGGCGCTGGTCGAGCGGCTGGGCGAGCGGAGGTAACGCGCCATGGTGAACCATGTGACCGAGGTAATGGCCGCGCCCCGCGATGGCTGACAGCGCGAGTACCCTCGTCTATGCGGTGCGTCTGGGCGTCGTCGGCCGCTACCTGAGCCAGTTGGCCCTGATGTTGGCGTTACTCTCGCTGGTGCCGTTCGGGGTCTCGCTGGGGTACGGCGAGTATGCCTTCAGCCAGCGCTATGCGATTGTCGTCGTCAGTCTCCTGGTCGTCGTCGTGCCGGGGCTGCGCCTGCCCGCTCCCGGCAAGATTCAGACGAACGAGGCCATCGCCGTGGTCTGCCTCGCCTTCGTCCTCGCGCCTGCGATCATCGCCTTTCCGATGGCTGCCGACGGGCTGCGATGGGAGGACGCGCTGTTCGAGAGCGTCTCGGCCATCACCACGACGGGGCTCTCGACGGCGGGGACCGTCGAGGGACGGTCGCCGGTGTTTCTGTTCGCTCGGGCCTGGATGCAGTGGTCTGGCGGCCTGGGCATCGCCGTGCTGTCGGTGGCCTTGCTCATGGGGCATCACACCGCGGCCCGTCGCCTCGCGGAACCGACCGAGCCGGAGAACATCGCCACCACCGCCCGAACCCAGGCCCGCCAGGTACTGTTGATCTACGCGGCGCTAACCGTGGTCGGCAGCCTGTTGCTCTGGGGCGCCGGCGGCGAGGCGTTCGGCGCCGTGGTCCACATGCTGTCGGCGCTGTCGACCGGGGGTTTTTCCACCTTTGACGCAAGTATCGCGGCCATGCCGCGCGCCGGGGCCTGGCTGGTGACCGGCTTCGCCTTTTGCGGTGCCGTCCCGCTGCTGCTGTATTTCCACGCGCTGCGGGGGAGACCGCTCGAACTGCTCGGCGACGCAGAGGTGCGGGCCCTGCTGGTTGCCGTCGCGCTGGTCACGGGGCTGCTCGCCCTCAGCCTGCACGCGCACGCCGGGATGCCATGGGGCGCCGCCCTCGAGCATGGCGCGCTGCTCGGCGCCTCGGCGCAGACCACGACGGGGTTCGCTAGCCTGTCCGTGGGGCAACTCGATCCGACCTCCAAGGGGCTGCTCGTCTGCAGCATGCTCATCGGCGGTGCCAGCGGTTCGACGGCAGGCGGCATCAAGTTGTTGCGTCTGTTGGTGATCCTGCGCCTGTTGCAGTATTTCCTGCGCCGCACGGCCATGCCGCCGCACGCGGTGGCGGAGCCGCGCCTGGGTGGGCACCTGCTGGAGGCGGCGGACGTGGAGCGGGTGGCGCTGGTGGTCCTCCTGTTCGGCGGTTTGACGGCGCTTTCCTGGCTGGTGTTTCTCGCCTACGGTTACGCACCGCTCGACGCCTTGTTCGAGGTGGTCTCGGCGGTGGGCACCGTCGGGCTGTCGACCGGTATCAGTGCGCCCGGCCTGGAGGTCCCGCTCAAGCTGCTGTTGTGCGTGGACATGCTGGCCGGCCGCTTGGAAATCCTCGCGCTGCTGGTGCTAGTCTATCCGCGCACCTGGATTGGCAAGCGGGCTTGACACCATGCGGGCGGTATTCATCGGCGCGAGCACCCTGGCGGTCACCACTGCCCGTTACCTCCTTCGGCGTGGCCACGAGGTGGTGATCATCGAACGTGACAAGGACGTGATCCACGAACTCTCGGAGGACCTGGACTGCGGTTTCCTGCACGGCGACGGCAGCAAGCCGGCGATTCTGCAAGAGGCCGACCCGGACCACACCGACAACCTGCTCTGCCTCACCGGCAGCGACCAGGCCAACATCATCGCCGGCCTGGTAGGGCGGTCGCTCGGCTTTCAACGGGTGGTGACCCAGATCGACGACGAGGAGTTCGAGCACATCTGCCTGGAACTCGGTCTGGAGGACACGATCATCCCCGTCCGCACCATCGGCAGGTACCTGGCCGATATGTGCGAGGGGCGGGATCCCCTGGAACTCTCCACGATGATCCGCGACGAGGCCCGCGCCTACTCCTTCGTCGTGCGTGCGGACCAGGCCGGGCCTCTCAAGGCGTTCGATCTGCCCGAGCAGACGCGGGTGATCTGCATCTACCGCGATGACCGGCTCGTCCTGCCCGATGCCGACACCGAGCTGGAGGTCGAGGAGGAAAGGAAGCCATATCCTGCGCAGTGATCTGGGCTGTAAAGGGACAGACCTCCCCGGGTGCCAGCAGCAGACAGGGA
>JARRQB010000285.1:0-3548 GCA_037382265.1 Gammaproteobacteria bacterium
TGCCGGGCTTGACCATGACCATGTCGGCCCCTTCCTCGAGGTCCAGTTCGACCTCGCGCAACGCCTCGTCGCTGTTGGCCGGATCCATCTGGTAGGAGTACTTGTTGCCGCCGCCGAGGTTGCCGGCGGAGCCGACCGCGTCGCGGAACGGGCCGTAAAAGCTGGAGGCGTACTTGGCCGAGTAGGCCAGGATCTGCTTGTTCGGAAAGCCCTCCGTTTCCAGCGCCTGGCGGATCGCGCCGATACGCCCGTCCATCATGTCGGACGGCGCCACCACGTCGGCGCCGGCTTCGACGTGCGACAGGGCCTGTTTGACCAGGACGTCGACCGTTTCGTCGTTGACGACGTAACCGGTCTCGTCGATCAGGCCGTCCTGGCCATGAGACGTGAACGGGTCGAGCGCGACGTCGGTGATCACGCCCAGTTCCGGAAACCGTTTCTTCAACGCGCGTGCCGCCCGCTGCGCCAGGCCCTCGGGATTCCACGCCTCGCGGGCGTCGTCTGACTTGCAGTCGGCGCCGACCACCGGGAACAGCGCAATGGCGGGGATGCCGAGCTCCACGCAGTGCTCGGCGGCGGGCAGCAGGTGGTCGATGGTCATGCGCTTGACGCCGGGCAGCGAGGCCACCTCCTCGGTTGCGTCATCGCCCTCCAGCACGAACACGGGCCAGATCAGGTCCGCGGGCGTCACGGTGTTTTCGCGCATCAGGCGGCGGGAGAAAGCGTGGGCGCGCATGCGGCGCATACGGGTAGCCGGAAAGGCCGTCCCGGGTCTTCGCCGAGAACACCTGGGCGCTGGCGCCTTCGGGCAAGCGGCGGCGCAGCGCGTGCAGCGCCGCCTGGGCCGGGCCGCGCCCCAGCTTGTCGGCCTTGGTCAGCAATACGTGGCAGGGCACGCCCGAGGCCGAGCACCAGTGCAGCATCTGCTCGTCGAAGGGCTTCATCGGGTGGCGAATGTCCATCAGAAGGATCACGCCGCGCAGGCTGCGGCGCTGCTCGAAGTAGCGCTGCATCAACTGCCGCCAGTGGGCGCGCAGCTTCTCGGGCACCCTGGCGAAGCCGTAGCCCGGAAGGTCGGCGATACGGCGCTGCGGATCCAGCTCGAAAATGACGATCTGCTGCGTCCGGCCGGGTGTCTTGCTGGTACGCGCCAGCGAGTTCTGCCCGGTCAGTGCGTTGATCGCGCTGGACTTGCCGGCGTTGCTGCGCCCGGCGAACGCCACCTCGTAGCCGGCGTCGGGCGGCAACTGCTCGAGGTGGTGCGCGCTGATGACGTAACGCGCGGAAAGATAGGGCTTGCGATTGCTTTCCATGACGTCATCTCATTCGCGGTTCGGGCTGGCACGTGCGCAGCGAAACCGCGATAATACCGCGGCTAACCTTTGCTGAACACCGAGTGAAAATGTTTCTGGGAGATCGAAAATGAGATCAGTGCTCTGGGCCGCCGCCATTCTGCTGGTGCTGTGCAGTGCGCCGGCCTTCGCCGTGGGGGATCCCGCTGCGGGGCAGGGCAAATCCGCAATCTGCGCCGCCTGTCACGGCCCCGACGGCAACAGCATGGTCGCCACCTGGCCCAAGCTGGCCGGCCAGCACGAACGCTACCTGGTGCGCCAGATCACGCTGATCAAGGCGGGCGCCCGCCCGGTTCCGGAAATGTCCGGTATCGTGCCGGGCCTCAGCGAGCAGGACATCGAGGACCTGGCCGCCTGGTTCGCGTCACAGACCAACAACGGTGGCGTGGCCGACGAGTCGCTGATCGAACTCGGCGCGCGCGTCTACCGCGCGGGCAACGCGCAAAACGGCGTGCCGGCGTGCATGTCCTGCCACGGACCGGCGGGCGAGGGCAACCCGCTGTCGGGCTATCCCGCTTTGGCCGGCCAGCACGCGGTGTACACGGCAAGCCTGTTGACCCGTTTCCGTAACGGCGAAAACTGGGGCGAGAAGGACGCCGCGAGCCACGTCATGAACGGTGCGGCCGCCCGTCTGACCCCCGAAGAGATCCAGGCGGTCGCCAGCTACATTCAGGGCCTGCATCTCGCGGAATGAACCCCGAAGGCGCTCGGCGGTCAGTACAGAAGCGCCATGACAACGAGACTTTGGAGTATACGATGAGCCATTCGAGGAAACGGCTGGCGGCGATCCTGCTGGCCACCGCCGCCTTGTTCAGTGCGTCGCTGCACGCCCAGGGCTTGGTGCCCTACCAGGAAGGCCTGCACTATTTCAAGATCGACCAGGCTTCGGCCATGCCGAGCGACAAGGTCGAGGTCGTCGAAATGTTCAGCTACCTGTGCACGCACTGCTACACCTTCGACCCCTACATCAACCGCTGGGCCGCGAAGGCGCCGGAACACGTCGAGTTCCGCCGGATTCCGGTCGTGTTCGGTCGCTCGTCATGGGAACTGTACGCGCGCGGCTACGTCACGGCCGAAGTCATGGGCGTGACCGACCAGGCGCACAAGGCGCTGATGGAGCGCCTTTGGAAGGAAAAGAAGATTCTGCGCAGCCTCGACGAGATTGCCGGTTTCTATGCGGGCTTCGGGCTCGACAAGGACAAGTTCCTGTCCACCGCCCAGTCGTTCGCAGTCGACGGCCGCATCCGCAAGGATCAGCAACTGGTTCGCGACTACGGCATCACCGGCACGCCGTCGATGGTCGTCAACGGCAAGTACCGGGTGACCGGAAACGCCGCCATCCCCAGCTTCGACGCGATGCTCAACGTGGTCGACTACCTGGTCGAAATCGAGGCGTCGAAATTGCGCAAGGCCAGTGCCGCAGCCGAATGACACCGGGGCAGCGACTCTCCGCCTGCTGACCTTCAACATCCAGGCGGGGACCTCCACCGCGCGCTATCACCACTACGTCACGCACAGTTGGCGGCAGGTCCTGCCGCACACCCAGCGCGTGGCCAACCTCGACGCGATCGCCGAGTTCGCGTCCTCGTTCGACATGGTCGCGCTGCAGGAAGCCGACTCGGGCAGCCTGCGCTCGGGATACATCAACCAGACGCGCTACCTGGCGAACCACGCCGGCATGCCGTTCTGGTGCCACCAGTCGAACCGCCGTGTCGGCAAGGTGGCTTACGCGGGCAACGGATTTCTGAGCCGCTACGAGCCAACGGCGGTCGAGGAGCACCGCCTGCCTGGCGTGATTCCCGGACGAGGCACGCTGCTGGTGCGCTACGGGTCCGGCAGCGGGGGCCTGGACGTCGCCGTCGTGCATTTGGCGCTGGGCAAGCGCGCCCGGGCCCAGCAACTGAAATTCCTCGCGCGGCAGCTCGATTCCGCGCGTAACCTGATCGTGCTCGGCGACTTCAACACCGAGGCGAACGCTCCGCACGTGGCCGAGTTCTGCGAGGTCATGGCGCTTACCGCGCCGACCCGCGACCTGGCCACCTACCCTTCATGGCAGCCGCAGCGGGCGATCGACCACATCCTGGTCAGCCAGCGCCTGCGGACCGGCGCCGCGGAGGTGTTCGACATGGCCTTCTCCGACCATTGCCCGGTCGCCCTGGAAATCGAACTGCCGGAATCATTGCAGCTGCAGGCGGC
>JARRQB010000286.1:0-3294 GCA_037382265.1 Gammaproteobacteria bacterium
GAGGTCAACGGCAGGGATTTCGGTCACGGGGTCAGCGACGACCACGTGACGGTGCCGCCCTTCGGCGATGCCAAGATCGAGGTGCGGATGGTGAGCACGCTGTTCGGTATGGTTCGCTTGATACAGGGTCTGCGCGATCGCGGCGCGGAACCGCTGACCTACGAGCTGTCGGGTTGGCTCAAGGTGGATGGCCGACTCGGCAGCGTGGGGTTTCGGGAGGCCGGGGAATTCGCGCTACCCGAGACGCGGACACGAGAGCACACCGGCGGGGTGTGGCCACCTGACCGCACCTGACCGCGTGGGCGCGGCCAGGCCGGTGGCACTCGGCATTGATCCGCCAGTGACGGGGGCCTCGTTGTAGCAATCGGCCGCTTGGCCGTTCGAAGCGCATGCCGTTAAAAAGCGCAGGACCGCCATCGAAAGATTCGTGGAAACCGAAGTGTGGCGCGGTCATGGCCGATCCCTCGCGCGGTCTGCGTGAGTTCGTTTTTTTCGAATCGACGGGCAGCATCTTTCGAGTCGATCGTCCCTTCGTGGCGTTTCCCCGGTGTGGCGTATCCTGTGCGAACGTGCGCGTCTGGAGGGGCTGTCGCCGGACGCCTGGCTCGGGCGCCAGCTGGGGGCCGGTGGTGGTGAAGATGTCGGTGGCGCGCTTGAGAGCCCGCGGGGCGGTACCGTGGCATGGCCGGAACTGGTGCTGAACCACTTCGCCGGGCTGGATCTGGACCGCCGGGAGGCACGCATGATCGCCGCCGGGATCTACGGCGCGGTACAACGTGGCGAGCGCCACCGGGTGGGGCCCATCGGCAACACGGGCCGTCACTACGTGTTCGAGCGCCACGGGGGCGAGGTGGGTATCGGCGTGGCAGACGGACAGATTCGGCTGCCGCTGGCCGCGGCGCTGCGCCTCGCCGGCGACCTGGCCGATGCCGAGCGGAAAATGCGACACGCCGCCGACGTCGCCGCGTGAGTCAGCGGGCCTGACCGCGACACTGCCGGTGTGGGGCGGGCGGCCTTCTCCGCCAAGACCGGCGTCTACCGATACGGGCAGAGCAATCCCTGACCTGTCCCGGTCAAGGTTTGCGAACGAAGTCGATGGCCAGCCTATCCGGGCCGTGGCGTTCTATCAGGGCGCGCAGTTCGGACAGCACCGATTGGACCTCGTCGTCGGCGATCTCGCCCTGGCCGACCAGATCGGCCAGGAGTCCACTCTCAGCCGCCTCGAACAAGCCCTCCAGCGTGATCGCCTCGCCCTCGGCCGCGTCGCACGCGGCCTCGATCAGGCTGCTCAACGCGGCACTTGACCAGGGGTTGAGAAAACCGACGGCCGGCGTGTCCGCGCCGTATTCCTCGATCAGGGCATCGACCTCGTCGCGCAGTTGTTGCAGTTGGTCGTCGGCGAAGCGGTTGAGCGCGACCGTCGCAGTCTGGATCTTCGCGAGGATGGTTTCGCGCACGCTCGCCAGATCGGCGGGTTGAGCGATGGCCTCATCGTCCAACACGTCCGCGATCACCGTGGACAGTTGTTCTGAGGTGTTCTCGAATACATCGTAGCTTACGGACATCTTCGTACGCCTCGCCGGCGGAAATGTCGGCTTCCAACGGTAAGTTTAGTTGGTCGGGTCAGCCCTTGAGGCACGCCAGGGGTATAAGGCGGACCACCTTGCGTGCGGGGCCCGCGACGTCGGTCGTGTCGACGACACCGGCGAGATGAGCGCGCACGGCGTGTGCGTCTACACTGAAGACATGTACAGGTGCTACGCCATGGGTCTGGCTACCGGTCTGGCGATTGTCGCGTTGGGCGGCGCCGGATGCGGGCCTGTAGCGACAGGAAGGCTGGAACGGGAAGGTCAGGGAGTAGCGATCCAGCGTCAAGCGCCCGTCACGGATACCGGTCGCCCATCTGCCGTGCTGAGCCTCCATCAGCGCACTGAGTTGACCAACGGCTGCCGGTACGGCCTCACTTTGTCGAACAACTTGGCAGTGGACATTAGCGATCTGCCCCTGGTCTTCACCGCTTACAACGAGAACGGGGTTCGCTTACAGGCGGTGACGCGGGCCTTCTTTGGCATCCGCCCAACCCAACAGCAGTTTGCCGAGATCACTTTCCAGGTCGGGTGTGAGCGGATAAAGCGAATCGAGGTCGGCGATCCCGGGCGTTGCATCGTGGGTGAGTTGACGCGGCGTTCGAGCGAGCCCGGGGCCTGCCTCAGGTTGGTGGACATCCCGAAAAGTCCGCTAATAGACGTGGCCAAAGAGCCGAGCTGATGGGCTACTTCCATCATTCGACGACTTCTCCTAGACTTCTACTACGTTGCGGCGTCGGCTGCGATCGCAAGCTGGTCAGGAGAGCATAGGTGGGCCTGAATATCCGAGATCTGGCGGTGTCCTCGCCGGCGTTCGACAACGGCGGGCGCATGCCCGATCGCAGCGCCTTCGACAAGGGCAATGACCAGCCGGAGATCCGCATCACGGGCGTTCCCGACGCTGCCGTGGAGTTGGCCTTGATCTGCCACGACCCGGACGCGCCCCTGCCGCAGGGGTTCACGCACTGGCTGCTGTACGGCATTCCCCCCGACACCCGCGCGCTCGCTGGGAGCGACGCCGCGGCCTACCGGCCCGGCCTCAACGACTTCGGCAGCCTGGGCTACGGCGGGCCGCAGCCGCCGGCGGGACACGGCCCGCACCACTACTATTTCTGGATCTATGCCCTGGACACGCCGGTCGAGGGCACGCCCAGCCGCGCGGAGTTTCTGGCCCGCTACGCCGACCACATCATCGAGCAGAACCGTTTGGTCGGGGTCTACGAGAACTGAATCGGGCCGGCGCCACGGTCCGGACGGCGGTCAAGCCTTGGCCACGCTGTCCCGCCGGCGGGTGAGGCGCGTGTACGTCCGCTCGAGATCGCGCCGCAGACCCTCGGCTTCCTCATCGAGAAAGTCCAGGAAGGCGCGCGCCACCACCGAAAGCTCTTTGCCCTTGGGGTGGGCGACGTGCCACTGGCGTTCGAGCGGGAAGCCCTGCACGTCGAGGATGCACAGCTGGGAGTGCGCGGTCTCCTGGCTGAGCGTGTGTAGCGACAGCACCGAAACACCGAGCTTGCCGTAAACCGCGTGTTTGATGGCTTCGTTGCTGCCGAGTTCCATGCGCACGTGCGGCTTGAGGCCCGCGTCCTCGAAGGACTTGAGCACCTTGTCGCGGATGCCCGAACCGGGCTCGCGCATGATGAAGGGTTCGCCGACCAGGCGCTCGAGCGGGATGTCGTGCTCGAGGGCCAGCGGGTGATCGCGGTGA
>JARRQB010000287.1:0-3182 GCA_037382265.1 Gammaproteobacteria bacterium
GTGGCCATCACGATGCCCGACGAGCGCGCCGAAGCGGTGCTGACCCTCAAGAAGAGCGGCCCGGCCGTCGTCACTGCCGCGGACATCGAACTGACGCACGGGGTCGAGATCGCTAACCCCGAGCTGGTGCTTGCGCACCTGACCGACAAGGGCAGACTGGACATGACCATGCGGGTGCAGCGCGGACGCGGCTACGAGCCGGCGACCGCGCGCGAGAGCGCCGCCGGTGAGGATCGACCGATCGGGCACCTGCAGCTGGATGCCTCGTTCAGCCCGGTGTTGCGGGTCGCCTACGCCGTCGAGGCCGCGCGCGTCGAGCAGCGCACCAACCTCGATCGCTTGGTCATCGACATCGAGACCAACGGCACGATCGACCCCGACGATGCCTTCCGGAGATCGGCCACGATCCTGCAGAGCCAGCTCTCGGCCTACGTGAAGCTGGACGAGACCCAGGGCGGCGCTCTGGCCGTGTAGCCGGCCGAGCCGCCGGTCGACCCGATCCTGCTGATCTCGAACTGACGGTGCGTTCGGCGAACTGCCTGAAGGCGGAGAATATTTTCCTGATCGGCGACCTGATTCAGCGCACCGAGGTGGAGCTGCTCAAGACACCCAACCTCGGCAAGAAGTCGCTCACCGAGATCAAGGACGTGCTGGCCACGCGCGGCTTGTCGCTCGGTATGCGGCTGGAGAACTGGCCGCCGGAAAATCTCGAAGAATTGATGGCGAAATAATCGCCGTCGACGGTAGTTAATCTGACTTGAGGAAGTCGAGCCATGCGCCATCGCAAAGCCGGCAGACAGCTCAATCGCAACAGTTCGCATCGCAAGGCGATGTTCCGGAACATGGCGGCCTCGCTGTTCGAGCACGAGATGATTAAGACCACGGTACCCAAGGCCAAGGAGTTGCGGCGTGTGGCCGAGCCCCTGATCACCATGGCCAAGGAAGACAGCGTCGCCAAGCGCCGCCTCGCCTTCGCCCGCCTGCGCAGCGACGCGGCGGTCGGCAAGCTGTTCAGCGAACTGGGTCCGCGCTACAAGGCCCGCCCGGGCGGCTATCTGCGCATCCTCAAGTGCGGTTATCGCCCCGGCGACAAGGCCCCCATGGCGTACGTCGAACTGGTCGACCGCCCTGAGCCCGAAATGGTCGAGACCGCCGCCGAGTAGCCGGGCCCGGTCGAAAGCCGCACAGAAAAAACCGGGCGTTAGCCCGGTTTTTTCTACCGGAGCCTGCGCCATGCCCCAGCCGATCGCCTTTCTGTTTACCGACTTCGGTCCGGCAGGGCCCTACATGGGGCAGCTGCAAGCGGCGCTGTCGGGCGCGGCGCCGACGGCGCGGGTCATCACCCTGCAGAGCGACGCCCCGGCCGGAAGGCCCCGGCCCGCGGGTTATCTGCTCGCGGCCTTGCTCGACGAACTGCCGGCAGACTGCGCCGTACTGGCCGTGGTGGACCCCGGGGTCGGTACCGCGCGTCGGCCGCTGGTGGTGCGGGCCGACGGCCGCTGGCTGGTCGGTCCCGACAACGGGCTCCTCGCCCCGGCCGTTCGTCGGGCCAAGCAGGTCGATGCCTGGCGCATCGACTGGCGGCCGGCGCGGCTGTCGGCCAGCTTCCACGGCCGCGACCTGTTTGCCCCGGTGTGCGGCGGTCTGCTCGCCGGTGCCCCGCCACCCGGCGCAGCGCTCGACCCGCGCGAGCTGGTGGGGGCCGACTGGCCCGCCGACTGCGCCGAGATCGTCTACCTCGACCACTTCGGCAACGCCATGAGCGGGCTGCGCGGCAGCGCCGTGCCGTCCGGTGCCGGGCTCGCGTGCGGCCCGCACCGACTGCGCCCGGCCCGGGTGTTCGGCGAGGTGCCGGCGGGCGAGGCCTTCTGGTACGTGAACTCGTGCGGGCTGGTGGAGATCGCCGTCAACGGCGGCAGTGCGGGCCAGGTGCTTGGGCTCGCGGTCGGCGACCCGGTGGCGGTGACCGGCGGCTGAACAAGCTCAGCCGCCGACGAGACAGGGTGCGAGAAAGCGCCCGGTGTGAGAAGCCGCTACCCCCGCCACCGTCTCCGGCGTACCGCAGGCGATGACCCGACCGCCGCCGTCGCCGCCCTCCGGGCCGAGGTCCACGACCCAATCGGCGGTCTTGATCACGTCGAGATTGTGCTCGATCACCACCACGGTGTTGCCATGGTCGCAGAAGCGGTGCAGCACGCTCAGCAGCTGACGAACGTCGTGAAAGTGCAAGCCCGTGGTGGGCTCGTCCAGGATATAAAGCGTCCTGCCGGTCTCCCGGCGCGATAGTTCGCGCGACAGCTTCACCCGCTGCGCCTCGCCGCCGGACAGCGTGGTGGCGTTCTGCCCGAGCTGCAGATAGGCCAGCCCTACGTCCATCAGGGTCTCCAGCTTGCGGCGAAGCACAGGCACGGCGTCGAAAAAGCCGAGCGCCTGCTCCACCGTCATGTCGAGCACCTGGTCGATGCTCTTGCCTTTGTAAAGGATCTCCAGCGTCTCGCGGTTGTAGCGCCGGCCGTGGCAGACGTCGCAGCGCACGTAGACGTCGGGCAGGAAGTGCATTTCCACCCTGATGACGCCGTCGCCCTTGCAGGCCTCGCAGCGTCCCCCCTTGACGTTGAAGCTGAACCGCCCGGCGCCGTAGCCGCGGGCGCGTGCCTCGGGCACGGTGGCGAACAGGTCGCGGATCGGCGTGAACAGCCCAGTGTAGGTCGCCGGGTTGGAGCGCGGCGTGCGCCCGATCGGGGACTGGTCGATGTCGACCACCTTGTCGAAGTGCTCCAGGCCCTCGACGGCCTCGAACGGGGCCGCGTCCAGGCTGGCGCCGTTCAGCCGGTTGGCGGCCACCGGGTGCAGGGTGTCGTTGACCAGCGTGGATTTGCCCGAGCCCGACACGCCGGTCACACACACGAACAGACCGGCCGGGATCTCCAGCGTCGCCCGCTTGAGGTTGTTGCCGGTGGCGCCGGCGAGCCGCAGCCACGCGCTGCCGGGCCGGCGCCGCTCGGTGGGCACCGCGATGCGCTCGCGGCCAGCCAGGTAGCGCCCGGTCAGCGATGCGTCGGTGGCGGCAATTTCTTCGGCCGTGCCCTGGGCGATCACCCGTCCGCCGTGCACCCCGGCGCCGGGTCCGATGTCCACCACGTGGTCCGCGCGCCGGATGGCGTCCTCGTCGTGCTCGACCA
>JARRQB010000288.1:0-2826 GCA_037382265.1 Gammaproteobacteria bacterium
CCCGCCCGCTCTTGTAGTCGATGATCGCCAGCCCGCCCTCGGCCAGGCGGTCGATGCGGTCGACGTACAGGCGGATCGTCTGGCCGCCGATCTCGTGCAGCACCTCGCGTTCGAAATCGACGGCCTCGAAATCGGGACGCTCCCGCTCGAGGTCCAGTGCGGCGCTCATCAGGCGGGCCAGCCGGCGCGCCTCGACGTCGCGGAACTGCGGGCGAAAGCGCAGTCCGCGCTCGTCGGCCAGCGCCGCCTCGACGTGGACCCGGATCCGCTGCTGCAGATCGGCCGGCTCCAGCGCCAGAAGGCCGGCGCGGCTGCGGGTCTCCCGCCAGAAACCTTCCAGCGCGCGGTGCAGCAGCGAGCCGTGCAGCATCGGGTCGATGCCGTCCACCGGCGCCCTGAGGCCCTCGGCGGCGAGACGGTTGCTGGCGAAGGCGCGGAAAGGGCACAGCGCCTGGTGCCTGAGAATCGAGCTGCCGCCGCGCGCGGTCGTCGAACGCAGCGGCCCGGGCATCGCCAGTGCGTCCCGTACCGTGCCCGGCGCCCGGGCCATCGCGTCCGGCCAGTCCGGCCCGGCCCATTGGTCGAGCGCCGCGGCCGTCACGGCCGGCAGCGCCGCGAGCAGCGGGCTCGGCGATTGCCGCTCGCCGTCGAGCTGGGCGGCATGGCTGAACACGATCTCGTCGGCCGTCTCCAGCAGGCGATCGGTCACCGTGCGCGCGACCTCGAGTTCCCGCTGCGGGGTCGAATGCGGCAGGCCGGCGGCCTGCTGCAGGACGGCCGGAATGAACGGGTCCGGTCGGGCCGGCGCGGGCCAGTTGTCGCCCGTCAGGCCGGTCACCCAGAGGTTGTCGAAGCGCAGGCCGATCACCTCGTACAGACCGAGCACCTGGATCCGCGCCGGTGCGCTGCGCGGCTGAAAAATCTCGTCGCGGCAGATCCGGCGCAACTGGTCGATGGCCGCCTCGCGCCGCAAGGCGCCGCTGGTGGCGTCGAGCGAAGCCAGCGCACGCAGTGCATCCTGCCAGGCCTGGCGGGCTTGCCAGGTGGCCTCGCGCTCCCCGCCCGGTCCCGCATCGTCGGGATTCCGCGGCCAACCGGCGCGCGCGAGCAGCCGCTCGAAGGCGTCGGCCCAGGCGGAGGGGCGCCGTGCACCGCGGCTGTTGCCTTCGAAGCGCTGCAGGCCGGCCGCTATGGCCTTGAACAATGGCGCGTTCCAGGCGCGTGGCGCGTGTTCGTCGGGCGGCAGTTCGCTGCCGTCGCGCGCGTGGCGGCGCATCGCCCCGGCCTGGTAGACGAGTTCGCCCAGCTCGAACTGACGCGGGTAGGTTTCACGCAGAAAGCGCTCGAGGTGGCTGCGCGGACCGCGCTCGCCGAAACCGCCGCGAATCCACGGCGAGCGCAGCACACGGCCCACGGTCCGGATGTCGATGCGCGGGCGCAGCAGGTCGAGCAGGTCGAAGGCGCAGGCGACCGGGGGCACACGGTCCAGCGGCGCGCCCAGCGACACGTTCCAGGGCCGGTCGCCGGGCCGCGCCGGTGTGGCGGCGGGCGCCAGGATGCGTTGCAGTTGCCGCTCGATGGCGTCGCGTGTCTCGGCGAGGTTGGGCGCGACGATGGCAAGGGTCGCTTCGGGGTTCTCCTCGTAGCGTTGCCGAACCCAGCGCGCCATGCGGTCGAGTTCCTCGCGGCGGTGCGTCGCCTGCCATACCCGCGCCTCGCCCGCGGCCGGCGTCATTGCGATTTCCTGAACGGCGCCGCCGCCGTCGCGCAGGCTGTCCAGCAGCGCTCGCTGCCGTGGGCTGAACTCGTCGAAACCCAGCAGATCGACCGGGCCGTCCAGGATCCGCTCGCCGGCCTCCGCCGCGCGCGTGAGTTGCGCGATGCGGTCTTCGGGCGGCAGCCAGCCGTGCTCGCGGCAATGGGACTCGAACGCCCGGTTCCATTGGCCGAAGGCCGCGTGGTTTTCGTTGCCGTCGGCTCCGGGCCGCCAGGCGGGGTGGTTGAAATCGAGCCCCCACTCCACGGCCGTGCGCCGGCTTGCCATCAGCTGTTCGGCCAGCGCGCGCGGGCGCAGCAGGCCGCGCGCGAGATCGGATTGCTCCAGCACCGTTGCCCACAGGCTGCTCAGCTGCTGGGGCGAGGGGATCGCGCGGCCGGTGCCCGGAAGGCCGGCGAGCGCGGCCCGCTGCCACAACTCGTCGATCCAGGCGTTCCAGGGCAGAATCCGCGCACGCGGCCACTGGCGGTCGCCCTGCGCCAATCGCCAGCGGTCGTAACGGGCGGCCAGCACGCGCGCCAGGCGGCTGTTGCCGGTGATGAGGCCGTGACCGTCGCGCAGGCGTCGAAAGAGTTCCTGGGGCGTGCAAACGGTCATTTGGCTATCATACTGCGAGCTTTCTCGAATCGTGATAACGAGGTCCCGGCATGGCGATGGACATCCTTTCGGCGGCCACGCTGCTGTTCCTGGTGATGGATCCGCTGGGCAACATACCGATCTTCCTCTCGGTGCTCGAGGACGTGGCGCCGGAGCGGCGCCGGCGGGTGGTGCTGCGCGAGTTGCTGCTGGCCCTGCTGGTGCTGGTCGTGTTACTGTTGTTCGGCCGTTACCTGCTGGGCTTCCTGCAGCTCAGCGAACACGCGATCCGCATTGCCGGCGGCATCATCCTGTTCCTGATCGCATTGAAGATGGTCTTCCCGGTGCCCCGGTCCGCGCACACGGCCGAGGCGGTGCACGGCGAACCGTTGCTGGTGCCGCTGGCGGTTCCGATGGTGGCGGGGCCGTCGGCGATGGCGGTGGTCATGCTGCTGGCCAGCAACAGCCCCGAG
>JARRQB010000289.1:0-2822 GCA_037382265.1 Gammaproteobacteria bacterium
CAAAGCTGGTGGATTTTGCCGGCTGGGACATGCCTATCCACTACGGATCGCAGATCGAAGAGCACCACGCCGTACGGCGCAGTGCCGGCATGTTCGACGTCTCCCACATGACGGTCGTGGACCTGCAGGGCGCCGCTGTGCGCATGCTGTTGCGCCGTCTGCTGGCCAATAACGTCGACAAGCTGCGAGATCCCGGTAAGGCGTTGTACAGCTGCATGTTGAGCGAAGCCGGCACGGTACTCGACGATCTCATCGTCTATTGCCTGTCTGAAGACGAGTTCCGGCTGGTGGTCAATTCGGCGACGCGCGAAAAGGACCTGGACTGGATCGCTCGGCAGGCCGAGCCGTACGCGGTGCAGGTCGTGGAGCTACCCGAACTGGCGATGATCGCGGTGCAGGGTCCCGAGGCGCGCGACAGGGTGTTGGGTCTGCTGGCCGACACGGACCGCGCCACGGCGGCCGCGCTCGCGCTGTTCTACGGCGCCCGCCTCGGTGACTGGTTCATCGCGCGCACCGGTTATACCGGCGAGGATGGCTTCGAGATCATGGTTCCGGCGCCTGCTGCCCCCGCCCTGTGGGAGGATCTCGCGGCGGCCGGCATGCGCCCCTGTGGCCTCGGCAGCCGCGACACCCTGCGTCTCGAAGCGGGCATGAACCTGTACGGCTCGGACATGGACGAGACGGTCAGCCCGCTGGTGTCGGGGCTCGGCTGGACGGTTGCCTGGCAGCCGCCCGAACGCGATTTCATCGGCCGTGCGGCGCTGGAAAGGGAACGCGCCTCCGGCCCACGCCAGAAACTGGTCGGCCTGGTGCTCGAGGAACGGGGGGTGCTGCGTAACCACCAGCGCGTCCTGGTCGAGGGGGCTGACGAAGGCGAAATCACCAGCGGCAGCTTCTCCCCGACCCTGGGCCGATCGATTGCCCTGGCGCGGCTCCCGGTTGGCGCCGGTGAGCGCTGCGAGGTCGAGGTGCGGGGTAAGCGGCTGCCGGCGCGCGTGGTCAAACCGCCCTTCGTGCGCCACGGCGAGGTGCAGGTGAAGCTGGACTGATCGGGGCTCCCGCTGCCCTGAGGCCGGCGTCGATTGTGAGGACTTCATTGACAGGATATCAGCATGAGCGAAGCCCCGAACGATTTGAAGTACAGCAAGAGCCACGAATGGGTGCGGGTCAACGAGGACGGCACCGTGACAGTGGGTATCACCGACCACGCGCAGGAACTGCTCGGCGACCTCGTGTACGTCGAAGTCCCGGATCAGGGCGTCGACCTGGAGGCGGAACAGGCCTGTGCGGTCGTGGACTCGGTAAAGGCCGCCTCGGACGTCTATGCGCCGATCGCCGGAACCGTGGTGACCGTCAACGAAAGCCTGGCGGATACCCCGGAGGCGGTGAACAAGGACGCCTACGGCGACGGTTGGATCATGACGCTGCAGCCCCAGGACAGCGCTGCGCTCAGCGAGCTCATGGACGCCGACCAGTACCAGGAATTCATCGAAAGTGAGTGACACCCGGCACTCATACCGCCAACCGCGCAGTCAGCATGCCCTTCATACCGCACACTGAACAGGACATCAGCACCATGCTCGAGACCATCGGCGTGTCCGATGTCGAGCAGCTGTTCGATGAGATTCCCGAGCGGTTGCGCAGTCGGCCGCTGCGAGGGATCCCGCCGGCGCTCAGCGAGCAGCAGGTCAGCCGCTTGATGGCAGAACGCGCCGACCAGGACGGGCAGCCGCTGTGTTTCATTGGCGCCGGGGCCTACGAGCATCACATTCCGGCCGCGGTATGGCAGATCGCGACGCGTGGTGAATTCTACAGTGCCTACACGCCTTATCTGGCCGAGGCCAGTCAGGGCACCCTGCAGCGTATCTACGAATACCAGAGCATGATGACTGCACTGCTGGCCATGGAGGTCTCCAACGCCTCCCTCTACGACGGCGGTTCGGCGTTGGCCGAGGCGCTGCTGATGGCGATTCGCGCCAACCGCAAGTCCAGGTCACGCCGTATTCTCGTACCCTGCACCGTGCACCCGGCTTACCGGCGCACTGCGAGCAGCATTGTCGGCAACCAGCACATCGAGACGCTCGAGCTTCCCTACCATCGCGACGGCGGCCACCTCGATGCGGATGCGTTGTCCGCTTACGAAGGTGAGGACATCGCCGCACTGGTCATCGCGCAGCCGAATTTCTTCGGTGTACTGGAAGACGTCGATGCACTCACGGACTGGGCGCACCGCAACGGCGCGCTGGTGATCGCGGTGGTCAACCCTGTGGCGATGGCGTTGCTCAAGCCGCCGGGGCGCTGGGGTCAGGACGGCGCGGACATCGCCGTCGGCGAAGGTCAGCCACTCGGAGTGCCGCTGTCCGGCGGCGGCCCCTATTTCGGCTTCATGTGCAGCAAGCAGGCGCATGTGCGGCAGATGCCCGGTCGCCTGGTAGGACGCACCGTGGACCGCGACGGGCGCGTCGGCTACACGCTTACACTGCAGGCCCGCGAGCAGCACATCCGCCGTTCCAAGGCCACGTCCAACATCTGCACCAACCAGGGACTGATGGTCACGGCGGCGACCGTGCATATGGCCCTGCTGGGCGGCGAGGGTCTGCGCCGGGTGGCGCTGGCGTGCCACGCCAACACGCGGCGGTTGGTCGAAAAGTTGAGCGGCGAGCACGTTACACCGCGTTTCTCGCGCCCGGTATTTCACGAGGCGGTCATGACCAGCAGCCTGCCGCTCAAGCGCCTGCTGCGACCCCTGTACGCGCACAACCTGCAACCCGGCTATGTTCTGCAGGACGACTATCCGGAGCTGGGAGAGTCGCTGCTGGTGT
>JARRQB010000290.1:0-2822 GCA_037382265.1 Gammaproteobacteria bacterium
GCGGCCTGCACGCCATCGCACTGGCGGTGGAGCCGGACGCCGCCACGGGCCGGCGGCCCGTGGTACTGCGGCGTCAACTGCTGAACGACTACGCCGCGGACGTGCCCGACGACCCGGACACCCGCCAGGAGGCGGTGCTGGCAGACGATGTCGCTGCGCTGCAGGTGCACTACTTCGGCCGCGCCGTCGACGACCCCGAACCGCGCTGGCACGACACCTGGCTGGAGCAGAACGCGCTGCCGGTGCTCACCCGGGTCGACGTCCGCCCGGCGTCGGGCGAGGCCTGGCCCACGCTGATCGCGCATTCGCGCTTCGGGCCCGAGGTCGTCGGTGAGTTCGACGAGCTGGAGCCGGATGCCGGCGACGCCGCAGCGCCCGACCCCCGCGAGCAGGAGCCGGCCGATGAGAGCTGACCGCGGCTTCGCCCTGGTGCTGGTGCTGTGGGCGCTGATTCTGCTCACCGGCATCGGCCTGGCGTTCGGTTTCGCGGTGCGGGTCGAGACCGGCAGCGGCAGCATCCTGCTCGACCAGGTCCGGGCCGAGGCCGCCGCCGCGGCCGGCGTGCGCCGCGCCGTGTACGGGCTGCTGGCCGACGACGAACGCCTGCGCTGGCAAGCCGACGGCCGGGCATACCAGATGCCGTGGGCGGATGCTAACCTGCGGATCAGCATGCTGACGGAAACCGGCAAGATCGACCTCAACTACGCCCCCGCCCCCCTGCTCGAAGGGCTGTTCGCCAACCTGTTCCCCGACGTCGATGCCGCGGCCCTGAGCGCTGCCGTCGTCGACTGGCGCGACCGCGACGACCGGCCGGGCGAGGGCGGCGCCGAGCGCGACGCCTACGCCGCGCTGGGGCGGCCGGGGCCGGCCAACCAACGGCTGGCGAGCGTGGACGAGCTGGCGCAGGTGATCGGCTTCGACGCCGCCATGGTGGATCGCCTGCGCCCCCACGTCACCGTCTACGCCATGCGCCCGCGCATAGACGCGCTGACCGCCGACCTCGAGGTGCTCGCGGCGGTACCCGGCCTGACCCGCGCCGCGGCCGCGCAGTTCGTGGCCAACCGACCGCAACAGGCCGACGGCGACGCCCGCCCGGATCTACGCGCGCTCGCCGCCGGAGCGCGCTACCTGGAGTCGCGCCGGCGCGTCAACGTCGTGCGCATCCGCGCCGAGGCGACCCAGCCGGACGGGTTTACCGCCACCGTCGAGGCAGTGGTACGCATCTCCGGCCGGGGCGGGGGCAACCACGAGATACTCGACTGGCGCGTCCCGCTGCCGGACTCCGCCGCTGCGGACGAGGCGGGCGCGTGAACGTCGCGGACTTCTTCCACTGGTGGTTCGGCCAGCTGCGCGAGTGGATACCGCGCCGCTGGCGGCGCGACGCCCAGGCCAGCCGCGACCGGCTGGTGGTCGAGGTCGAGCGCGGCGCGACCCGAGTAAGTGCCCTGATCAAGGGCCAGCGCAGCGACTTCGGCGAACTGCCGCCCGAAGCGGACGACGCGCAGGCGGCGGCGCTGCGCCAGTTCGTCGCAGACCAGCCGAGGCGTATCGAGCAACTCGAGTTCCAGATCGCGCCCGGGCAGTACCTGCACCGCGAAGTCGATCTGCCCGCCGCCGCCGAGGACAACCTCGACGAGGCCATCGGTTTTCAGCTCGATCGCCTGACCCCCTTCGACCCGCAAGGCGTGATCCTGCGCTGCGGCGTGGCGAGCCGCGATCCCGTGGGCAAGAAGCTGCGCGCCTGGCTCGCCGTGACGCCCGCGGCCCGCGTCGAACGCATCCTCGGCTGGCTGCGCGACTCGCGTCCCGCGCCGGCCCGCCAACCGCTGCGCCCGGAAGACCGCGACGCGCCACTGCGACTGCGCTACCGGCTCACCGCCCGCAAGCGCCCGGTGTTGTCCTGGGCCCTCGTGCTGTTGAACGTCGGCCTGCTGGTCGCCGCCGCCAGCGTGCACTGGCAGAATCGAGAACAACAGCTGATCGCGGTCGAGCAGGCCCTCTCCGAGGTGCGGCGCGACGCCGCCGACGCCGCTGCCCTGGCCGACACCGTCGAGCGCAGCCGCGCCGAGATCCTCGGCCTGCGCGAGCGCCGGCTGGCCTCCCCGGTGTTCACCGCCGTGCTCGAAGACCTGACCCAGCGCACCCCGGACGACACCTACCTGCAGCGCCTGGAGGTACGGGACGGCCGCGTGCGCCTGTTCGGCATTTCCGCCGCCGCCTCCAACCTGATCGGCCGGCTGGAGGACTCGCCGCTGCTCGAGGGCGTGCGCTTCGAGTCCTCGGTGACCCGCGACGCGGCCAGCGGTCGGGAACGCTTCAGCATCGTGGCCGACCTCGTCGCGGCGCCCGCCGCGGAGGCCGGCTCGTGAACCTGCCCACCGGGTCGAGCGGCCGCCTGCTGGCCCTGGCGCTGCTGCTGCTGCCGCTGGCCGTGGCGTTCCGCGCCCTGCTGCTGCCGGCGTGGCAGGCTTACGGGGCACAGACCGAGCGACTGGCGACGGCGGTGGACAACCTCGAGCGCTTCCGCCGCCTGGCCGCGCGCCTGCCGGCGCTGCGCGAGGAGGCGGCGGTGCTGCGCGACCAGGCGGTGCTCGCGCCCTTCCTGCTCGACGCCGACAACGACGCCCTGGCGGCTGCCGAGGTGCAGCAGCGCCTCAAGGACCTCGCGCAGGCCAACGGCGGGCGTGTCCTGAGCACCCGCGTCCTGAGCGGGGACACCAGCGGCCCGTTCAAGGAAGTCACCATCAACGCCCGGCTGCAGATCCCGCTCGAAGGCCTGCAGGTACTGTTGCACGAACTGGAGACCACCCAGCCCTATCTGT
>JARRQB010000291.1:0-2820 GCA_037382265.1 Gammaproteobacteria bacterium
CGGAAAGCCGGGATACCCGAGTAGCGATTGCGAGGCCAAAGACCTCTTGCAGGCAGGTGGTTCCGCCGGGGTGGTCGCCCGGGGTGCTTTCTGTGACCTATCGACAGGTGCACATTCAGTCAATGCCGCAGCAGCCCGATGAAAGCCTCCGCGGCCGCGTTGTCCAGGTTCGAGCGGGTGCGGGCGATCCACAGCGTGCGCTTGATACGCAGGCCCTCGACCTTGACGTGGAACAGCGTCCCCTCGGCCAGGGCCTCGGCGACCGCGAAGCGGGGCAAGAAGCTGACGTGCCGGCCGCGCTGAAGCATCTCCACGATGGCATCGGTCGAACCCACTTCCATGGCGACGTCGATGTCGGCGAGCCCGATGTCCTGCAGCGCCTTGTCCAGGACGATGCGCATCGACGCGTTCGGCTCGCGCAGCACGTAACTCAGGCGCCGCAGCGCGGCGACGGGGATGAGCGGGTCGCCGTTCAGCGCGTGCCCGGTGCCGCAAACCAGCAGCAATTCGTCGTCTAGCCACTTTTGCACCAGGATGTCGGGGTGGTCGGGCGCCTGTTCCAACAGGGCGAGGTCCGCCAGTCCCGTGGCCAGCCGGGTCTGAATGCGCCGACTGTAGTCCATCCGGCTCTCGATGCGGTACTGCGGGTAGGCGTCGGCAAATTGCAGCAGCAGATTGGGCAGCAGGTGCTCGCCGATGGCGGTCGTCACCTCCAGGCGCAGGCGATTGGCACCCGCTCGCAACGAGGCGAGGTCGTCGAGCAAACTGGCTTGGTGATCCAGCACCAGCCTCGCGTAGGCGTAGACACGCTCGCCCGCCGGGGTGAGTTCCAGGCGCTGGCCGCGCCGTTCCATCAATTTGGCCCCGTAGCAAGATTCCAGGGTGCGCAACCGCTTGGTAACGGCGGGCTGGCCGACGTGCAGGACCTGCCCCGCTTCGCACACGCCGCCGCGCTCCACTACCGCCGAAAGGGTCGCGAGGGACTTCAGGTCCGGCAAAACCATATATTCCATATTGGAATATTAAAGTATTGCTGGTCATTTGAATAGTGTGTCCGCGGCCGGCAAGATGCGCCGCCAATGAATCACTTAACGCCGTCTCGTCGCAGTCGGCGTTCTGCGACACGAGGCGAACAGGTTCCTTGCAGGAATCCGCCACGCGCATCGCGTAGTCCAAGTCGCTGCCGGCACGCCACCAGGTAGACCCGAGGGGATAACAACATGTCCGTCGACAACAAGCGGGTGCTGGCGCGCACCGTGCTCTACGGCTCCATCAGCAGCGTGCTCTACGCGCTGCTCTACATCTTCGAGCAGGACATTCTCGGGCTGTCTCGGCAAGGTGGCTGGAACTTCATCGTGCCGATGGTGATCGCCTTCGCCTTCTCCCTGGTGCACGGCAATTTCACCGGCCAGTTCTGGGAACTGTTCGGTATCAAAGCCAAGACCACGAAGAAATAGGGGCCGCCGCTGTGGACATCACCTTCATCGACCTCGGCTTCGGCAGTGTCATTCTGCTGTTCCTGATCGGCTTCGTCGGCGGTCTGGTGAGCGGCTTCATCGGGTCGGGCGGCGCCTTCGTACTGACCCCGGCGATGATGAACATGGGCGTCACGGCCATCATGGCGGTGGCTTCGAACATGGCGCACAAGTTCCCCAAGGCGCTGGTCGGCGCCATGAAGCGCCACAAGTTCGGCCAGGTGGACATCAAGCTCGGCCTGGTGCTGGGGGTGTCGGCCGAAGCCGGCGTGCTCGACGGCGCGGGCGTTCAGGAGACCATCAGGGAGGCCTTCGGCAAGGCCGGCTCCAACCTCTACGTCTCGGCGGTGTTCGTGGTCGTCCTGGCCGTCGTCGGCGGCTACGTGCTGCGCGACGCCTGGAAGATGTATCGCTCCGAGAACCCGGACGAGGAGAAGCAGACCCGGCTCGCGCAGTGGGTGCAGTCGGTGCACATCCCCGGGACGATGATGTACTTCAAGTCGATCGACGCGAAGATCTCGGTGCTGTTCACCCTGCCGATCGGTTTTGCCACGGGCATGTTGGCGGCCACCATCGCCGTCGGGGGCTTCATCGGCGTGCCGGCGATGATGTACGTGCTCGGTGTGCCCGGTCTGATCGCCTCGGCCACCGAACTGGTCATCGCCTTCGTTATGGGCATGGGCGGCACGATCAAGTTTGCCTGGGCCGGCTTCGTCGACATCCGTCTCGCCATGATCATCCTGGCCGGCTCGCTGTTCGGCGTTCATCTCGGCGCCATCGGCACAACCTACGTCAAACCGTACATGGTCAAGGTGGTCATGGGCGTGATCATGATGCTGGCGCTGCTCAGTCGTGGCGTCGTCATCCCGGTCTACTTGTCGGAACTCGGCCAGATGGCGGCGCTGACTCCGGCCACGGCCCAACTGCTCAAGAACCTGAGCTTCGGCATCCTGCTCTTCGCGCTCGCCACCGGCGCGGCGATCGTGTTCAAGGCGCTCATCAAGGGTATGCGCGAACACCGGGCCAAGTTGGAGGCCGAACAGGCCGTGCCCGGCACCTTCAGCGCACCGGCCGTGTCGCACCAGCAGCTCTCGCCCACCGGGCGACTCGAACGCATCATGCTGGTCAGCGAGGGAAGCGAGTACAGCGAGGGCGCGGTCACCGAAGCGATCAACCTGGCGCAGCGCTGCAAGGCGCAGCTGTTTGCGTTCAGCGTGCTGGCCACGCCGGACTTCGAGAGTCCGCTGGGTCAGAACATGCACAAACTGGAGAAGCAGGCGATCGTCGACCACCTCCTGTCGGTGCGTGCGCAGGCCGAGGCGGCCGGCGTGAGCTGCGAGATCCT
>JARRQB010000292.1:0-1635 GCA_037382265.1 Gammaproteobacteria bacterium
GCCGAGAGTATCCGCGCCTCGCGCGGCACCCTGAAGGAGCCGGGCCAGACCAGCCCGCACCGCGACCGCGCGCCGGCGGAGAATCTGGATCTGTTCCGCCGCATGCGTGCCGGGGAGTTCCCGGACGGCAGTCGGGTGCTGCGGGCGCGGATCGACATGGCCGCGCCGAACATCAACATGCGCGATCCGGTGCTCTATCGCATACGCCACGGCGTCGTGCACCACCAGACGGGTGCCGAGTGGTGCCTGTATCCGATGTACGACTTCACGCACCCGATTTCGGACGCGCTCGAGGGTATCACCCACTCGCTGTGCACGCTGGAGTTCGAGGACCATCGCCCGCTCTACGAGTGGGTGCTGGACAACATCAGCGCGCCCAGCCACCCGCGCCAGATCGAGTTTTCGCGCCTCAACCTCGAGTACACGGTGATGAGCAAGCGCAGGCTCACCCAACTGGTGGACGAGGGTAGGGTAAGCGGCTGGGACGACCCGCGCATGCCGACCATCGCAGGGCTGCGGCGCCGCGGCTACACGCCGGCCGCGATTCGGGATTTCTGCCAGCGCATCGGCGTCACCAAGGCTGAGGGCACGGTGCAGATGGGCCTGCTCGAGAACTGCATTCGCGAAGACCTCGACGCCACGGCGCCGCGTCGCATGGCGGTGCTTAGGCCGCTCAAGGTCGTCATCACCAACTACCCGGAAGACAAGGTCGAGATGCTCACGGCCCCCAACCACCCCAAAGACGCGTCGCTTGGCCAGCGCGAGCTGTGTCTGACACGCGAGGTCTACATCGACCGGGACGATTTTCGCGAGGCGGCCAACAAGAAATACAAGCGCCTCGTCCTGGGCGGCGAGGTACGGTTGCGCAACGCCTATGTCATACGCTGCGACGAGGCGATCAAAGACGAGCAGGGCGAGTTGGCGGAACTGCACTGCAGCTACGATCCCGACACCCTTGGCGCGAACCCCGAGGGGCGCAAGGTACGCGGCGTCATCCACTGGGTGTCGGCCAGCGAAGGCGTTGCCGCCGAGGTGCGTCTGTACGACCGGCTGTTCACCCGCCCGGACCCAGGTGCCGACAAGGAGCAGGCGTTCCAGGCGTTCCTCAACCCCGACTCCCTGGTCACGCTGGAGCGCGCGGTGGTCGAACCCGGGCTGGCGCACGCCCGGGCGGGCGAACGCTTCCAGTTCGAGCGCGAGGGGTATTTCTGCCTGGACGCCGCGGACGCGACGGCAGCGCGGCCGGTGTTCAACCGCATCGTTACCCTGCGCGATTCCTGGGCGAAGCTCGAGCATCCGGGCGACTGAGCAGCGTGGTCGGCGGGCCGAAAAATCGCCGCCGATCGGTGGACAGCACCAGAGGATTTACGTAGACTTCAGCGCTTACTCGCGGGGCCATAGCTCAGCTGGGAGAGCGCAACACTGGCAGTGTTGAGGTCGGCGGTTCGATCCCGCCTGGCTCCACCAACTTCCCCCTCGGCCGGCTCGCTTTACGGGTCGGCCATGTCGGTGACCCGACCTGGCCGCCATCTTCAGTGTGGCCTTGACTACCTCCTCATTGCACCACAACCGAGTCGGGTTCTTGCACCAGATGTGCAGCCGAGGAAGATCGCCGATCGTCCTCCGAGCGGTTGA
>JARRQB010000292.1:1652-4469 GCA_037382265.1 Gammaproteobacteria bacterium
CGCCGATCGTCCTCCGAGCGGTTGATGCTCGGCTCGAGGACGTGTCAAGAATGTTTACAGATACAGATCCTAAGACTGAAAAGGCGTTCTTAAGCTACTGATTGAAATATAGTTAGTGTTTCAGGCGCGTCTCTTGCTAGTTGGGTTGTGACTGCGAGCGAACCCTGCCCGACGGCGTCTGTCCGGTGGCGGGAATGGCGGTCGGCTCGGAGCGAACAGGCAATAACCTAAGGCAAGTGTCATGGCACTCACTGACCGGCGATCCTCCCCGCGCACCAAGTCACCCGGAATTGCCGCGTGGGTCTTGGTCCGTAATGGCGAACCCGAACGCTGCAACGTCATTGATGCCAGTCGGAACGGCGCACTGATCGAGTCGTCGCTGTTTCTCATGCCCGGCATGACCGTCGAGTTGGCTTTCATCCGCAAGCAGAACGCCAAAGTCACCCGATTGCTCCGGCGTTGGGTTCGGGTTGCCCGCAGTTCGCGCAACGACCTGGCGGTCTACTTCGTAAAGCAACGCAGCGTTGTCAGGACGTCGTCAAGCGGCGTTTGGCCTTACTCTGGCCGGGAATAGCCGGTTAGGGCCGTGCCTGTGCGTCGATCGTTACCGTCGGTCGCGCCAGTCGCTCACTGAGCGTCTTCCCCGGAGGCGATCTCCTCCAGGTCGCGCCCGGTCTTGACCGACGCCGGCTGGGTGCTGGTCGGGCGTCGTCGTGCGTCCGCTTCCTCGTCGTTCATCTTGATGACCAGCCAGCGCGGCTTCTTGCCGCCGGCGATGCGCTTCAGGGCGTAGCCGCCGCTGAGTTTCTCCCCCTCCAGCCAGACCTCCACCAGGCCGTCCTCCAGGGCGTGCTCCATGCTGCGGCTGGCGCGCCCGCGGCGCGCGCGCAGGTTGCGATAGGTGCCGCGATCCCAGACCAGTACCGTGCCGGCGCCGTATTCGCCCTCGGGGATCACCCCCTCGAAATCGAGGTAGTCCAGCGGGTGATCCTCGGTGCGGATGGCGAGACGCTTGTCGCTGGGATCGGTCGACAGGCCTTTGGGCACCGCCCAGGACACCAGCACGCCATCACACTCCAGTCGGAAGTCGTAGTGCAGGTGCGAAGCAGCGTGTTTCTGGATGACGAAACGGCGGCTACCCGAGCGCGGGCTGCCGCCGGAAGGTTCGCCGGTCTTGTTAAAATCGCGTTTGCCGCGATAGTCCTCGAGTTTGTGGTTCACTGCTCCCGCGCCGCTGTCGAGGACACCGCCACGCCGTCACTCGTTCCGTGTCGCCGCATGCCTTAAGTAAAGCATTGCTGTTGCTAAATGGCAGGGGCGAACGCCGAGCCTCGATGCGCCCAGACCGGGAGGTTCGGGGTGATGGTCAGGTCCCGGACTGCCTGCCCGCTCGGCGCGTCGCCAGGTGGCGTACGAGCCACCAGCGCACTAGTGCAAAAGCGACGGCGGCAACGAGCACGTGGTGCCAGCGGCCGTGTTGCACCAGCAGATAGAAGGCGCCAAGAATCACCGCGAAGCGCAGCAGCAGGCTGCCGAGCACCCACAAGGTTGGACGCCGCCGGTCGGTCAGGCGATCGACCGTCGTCCACAGACCCCAGAAGAAGACCAGACCGAGCAGGCCGCCACCAACCAGGGCGCCCGTGATCGCGAGCCAGTCGTTCAAGGCAACGCCCGATGGAGGACGCCGATCTCGCGCATGCGCCCCCTAATCCGGCTGAACAGGCTGACGCCTTCATACTGTTCGGCCATACGCCGCCCGTGCTATCGGAAATCGACCCGCACAGCCAACTTGTAGCCGACACCGCGCACGGTTTCGATCAGCCGTGGGTGCTGGGGGTCGTCCTCGAGTTTCTTGCGCAGCTTCCCGACCAGGACGTCGACGCTGCGGTCTTCGGGCGACCAGTCGCGATCGGCCACGATGTCCAGGATGGCGTCGCGGGTGAGGACCCGCTTCGGGTGCTCGACGAATGCGGCCAGCAGCTGAAACTCGTGAGAGGTCAGGTTCACGCGCTCTCCCGAGGGCGAGGTCAGCTCGTAGGCTGCCAGGTCCATCGTCCATCCGGCGAACCTGGCCAGTGCCCGGCTGGCGTCGGGACTGCCCGACCCGGCGGCGGCCGCGCGGCGCAGCACGCTGCGCACCCGGGCGAGCAGCTCGCGCTCGTCGAAGGGCTTGGTGACGTAGTCGTCGGCACCGAGCTCGAGGCCGACCACCTTGTCCACGGTGTCGGACTTGCCGGTCAGAATGACGACCGCGACGTCGCTCGTCGCGCGCAACTCTCGCGCCAGACTGAAGCCGTCCGCGTCGGGCAGCATCAGGTCGAGCACGACCAGGTTCGGCCTGTGGGCCGCAAGCGCCCGGCGCATCTCGTCGCCGCTGTTCGCCGTGCGCACGGCGTAGCCCTCCTGCTCGAAGTAGCGGGCTAATGCGCGGCACAACCGGGGATCGTCGTCGACGATCAGGATGCTGGCTGATTCGGACATCGCTACAGGTTACCTGGTTCGGCGGACGCACAGGGCAAAGGCAACGTTTCTCCCCGAAAGATTATATCCTGAGGGCCTGGGCGGTCATTCTGGCACAGGGTTCGTCCAGCCAAGCCGCGTCAGTCGTGGCCGCGTGTGGTACGAAGCGGCCGGTCCCGGGGCGAGCGGTACTGACGACGTCTCCGGCGGTAACGGAGACAGGTCGGGAGAGGGCTCAGGTGTCCGAAAGAACGCGGATTGTCTGGTTGGTCATCGTCATGATGGGGGCGGTCACGGTCAGTACGGCCGTCGCCGTCACGGTGATCTACAAGAGCGCCTTCGAGCAGGCTCGATCGC
>JARRQB010000293.1:0-2814 GCA_037382265.1 Gammaproteobacteria bacterium
CCGGGCGCGGCATGGCGCTCGATGTGGCCGATGCCGGGTCGGTGGAGGCGGTGGTCAAGGCGGTTGGCGAGGAGTACGGCCCGGTGACGGTACTGGTCAATAACGCCGGCATCACCCGCGACAACCTGCTCATGCGCATGAAGGACGACGAGTGGGAGCAGGTGATCAACACCAACCTCGGCTCGCTGTACCGGGTGTGCAAGGCCTGCCTGCGCGGCATGACCAAGGCACGTTACGGGCGCATCGTGAACATCGCCTCGGTGGTGGGCTCGAGCGGCAACGCCGGCCAGACCAACTATGCGGCGGCCAAGGCCGGCATGCTCGGCTTCACCAAGTCGCTGGCACGCGAGGTCGGCTCGCGCGGCATCACCGTGAATGCAGTGGCGCCGGGCTTCATCGACACCGACATGACCCGCGCGCTGGCCGACGAGCAGAAGCAGGCGCTGCTGTCCGGCATCCCACTCGGGCGCCTCGGCGCGCCGGCCGAAATCGCCGCGGCGGTGGCGTTCCTGGCGTCCGATGCCGCCGGCTACATCACCGGCGAGACCCTGCACGTCAACGGCGGTATGTACATGGCCTGAGGGGGCGGTCCGCAGCCCGCTTCGGCGCGCCTTTCCGGACGCCGTGGACGGGCGGGCTCGACCCCGTAAATCCCTTTGACCGCGTGGTGTTTGCGCATACAATACGGCGTCACCGCGTGGCGCCAGACCCGATAATTTGGAGGAATAACACGACATGAGCACGATCGAAGAACGCGTCAAGAAGATTGTTGTTGAACAGCTCGGGGTGAAGGAAGAAGAAGTCACCACCGAGGCCTCCTTCGTCGACGATCTGGGCGCCGACTCGCTGGACACCGTCGAACTGGTGATGGCGCTCGAAGAGGAATTCGAGACCGAGATTCCGGACGAGGAAGCCGAGAAGATCACCACCGTCCAGCAGGCGATCGACTACATCCAGGCGCACAGCTGACCCGCCCCGCCGCAGGCCGCATCGTCCACGACCCGAGCGGGGCCGCGGCCTTGTTCCCAGACTCAGATACCGTTAGCGCGAAGGTAACCGCCCGATGTCAGAAAGAAGGGTAGTGATCACCGGCCTGGGCATGATTGCGCCGGTCGGGCTGGACGTGGCCACCAGTTGGGACAACGTCCTGGCCGGACGCAGCGGCATCAAGCCGATCACCCACTTCGACATCGAGCCGTTCAGCGTGCGCTTCGGCGGCCCCATCTACGGCTTCGACCTCGAGCGGTACATCTCGAAGAAGGAATCCAAGAAGATGGACCCGTTCATCCACTACGGCATCGCCGCCGGCGTGCAGGCTGTGGAGGACGCCGGGCTCGAGGCCACCGAGGCCAACGCCGCGCGCATCGGCGTGGCGGTGGGTTCGGGCATCGGCGGCATCGGCGGTATCGAGTCGGGCTACCACGCCTACCTCAAGGGCGGGCCGCGCAAGATCTCCCCGTTTTTCGTGCCCGCCAACATCATCAACATGGTGGCCGGCAATCTGTCCATCCGCTACGGCTTCAAGGGCCCGAACATCTCCATCGTCTCGGCCTGCAGCACGGGCGCGCACAACATTGCCGACGCCATGCGGATGATCCAGTTCGGCACCGTCGACGTGATGGTGGCCGGCGGCGCCGAGATGGCGACCACGCCGACGGGCCTCGGCGGCTTCGCGGCCGCTCGCGCGCTGTCGACCCGCAACGACGACCCCAAGGCGGCCAGCCGTCCGTGGGACCGCGACCGCGACGGCTTCGTGCTGAGCGACGGCGCCGGGGTGGTGGTGCTCGAGGAACTCGAACACGCCAAGGCGCGCGGCGCGCGCATCTACGCCGAACTCGCGGGCGTGGCCATGAACTCCGATGCCTACCACATGACCGCGCCGTCGCCCGAGGGCGAGGGTGCCGCCGAGTGCATGCGGCTGGCGCTGCGCGACGCCCGGGCGAACCCCGAGGAGGTCGCCTACATCAACGCGCACGGCACTTCGACGCCGGCCGGCGACGTCGCCGAGACCAAGGCCGTCAAGGCCGCCATGGGCGATCACGCCTACCGGCTGGCCGTCAGCTCCACCAAGTCGATGACCGGCCACATGCTGGGCGCCGCGGGCGGTGCCGAGGCCCTGCTCACCGTGCTCGCCGTGTACCATCAGGTGGCGCCGCCCACCATCAACCTGGACAACCCCGATCCCGAGTGCGACCTCGACTACGTCCCGCACACCGCGCGCGAGATGAAGATCGATCTGGCGCTGTCGAACTCGTTCGGCTTCGGCGGCACCAACGGCACCCTCGCCATCAGACGCTTCCAAGGCTGAGTTCGCCGCGGCACCGGCTGTGATGCCAGCCGACGGGCAGCCGGCGGTGCTGGTCGACGGCCTCGCCGGCGAAGTCCTCAGCGTCCACGATCGCGGCCTGGCCTACGGCGACGGCCTGTTCGAGACCCTGGCCGTGCGCGACGGCCGACCCTGCCTGTGGCAGCGCCACCTCGACCGGCTGTTCGGCGGCGCGCGACGCCTCGGCATCCCCTTGCCCGACCCCGCCCGCCTGCGCGCCGAGGCGCTCGCGCTGAGCGCCGGGCAGGCGCGCGCGGTGCTCAAGCTGATCCTCACCCGCAGCGGCGGCGGCCGCGGCTATCGCCCGCCGGCCGACGCCGCCGTGCGCAGAATCGTGATGCGAACCGACTGGCCGGCGTCGCCTGCGGAAGCGACGACCGAGGGCGTGGCCGTGCGCTTGTGCCGCACCCGCTGCGCCCTGTCGCCCGACCTCGCCGGTCTCAAGCACCTCGGCCGCCTGGAGCAGGTGCTCGCGCGCGCCGAGTGGG
>JARRQB010000294.1:0-2807 GCA_037382265.1 Gammaproteobacteria bacterium
TGCGGGCGGTGGTACGTTGCGCGCGGCCGACGACGGCTGCACCGAGCCGGCCTGGGATCCGGCCGTAGCCTACGAGCGCGGCACCCTCGTGTCGCACGTGGACCACGAGTGGATCGCCACGCGGAACACCCTCGCCGGTGTCGAGCCCGGCACACATAATCCCACCTGGCGGGACCTGGGCGCCTGCGCCGTTGCGCCGCCGCCCGAGCCACCGCCGGAACCGCCGCCCGAGCCGCCGCCGTCGACCGACCCGGTACCGCTGGAGGTGTTCGGCGTCTGGCACGCCGGGGACCACTACGCGGACTGGGCCAATCCACGCGATCTCGAAAAATTTGACGAGGCGAACCACTGGATCATCGACCGGGGCGACGTCAGCGGCCTGCCGTCGGTCAACTTGGTGGTGCTGAGTTTCCTGCAGCCGATGCAGGTGTTCGAAATGAAGGCGGATCCCGAAACCGGTTTGCTTGATCCGACCACCGGCGTTCCCAAAGGAATGACGCAGGACATCGTGGACTACTTCAAGGACGCCGGCATCCGGGTAATGATGTCGATCGGTGGCGTGACCTATACGGATTACTGGGACGAGGCGTTGGCCCGCGACCCGGTTCGACTGGCTGAGAACGCCGCGTTGATCGCAGCACATTTCGGCGTCGGCATCGAGATCGACTATGAGCGCAACGTTGGCGCCAATGTCGAGGCGCTCGACCAATTCATCCGGGCCTACCGGGTCAATCACCCCTACGATGCGTCGGGCGAAAACCACGCGGCCCGACTGACCATCGACCTCGCCGCCGGCGGTCGGTACCTGCAGGAGCTCAACCGTTACGCGACGGTCAACTGGCTCCATGGCGACGAGGTTGCAAACCGCCTTGATTACGCCAACGCGATGGTGGCCCGCAAGTCCGGCACGCCGGACAACTGGCAGGAGCACGTCGACGGCATGCCCACCTACGATCCGGTGATTCCGCCCAAGGCGCCGCGGATGTTCACGGGCGGTTTATACCTCAAGGGCGACCTGGAAAATTGCCAGGACTTCGAGGCCTCCGAGCAGCGCGAACACGCCGATTACGTGCAGACCGTGCTGCCGAACGGAGAGGGACTCAGCCCGGGCATGCTCGGCTACATGTTCTGGGCCGCCGAGTATCCCTCGGCCCGCAAGAACTACGTCGCCACGGTGCCGCCGAATACCTGCGAGAACGGCATGGGCGAGGCGATGGGATTTTTCGACGTTCCGGTGCCTATGCTCCCGCTCGAACAGGACTGAGCCCGCGGCATCGGTCGGTGGCCGCCCGCACACCGGAATGGCGGGCGGCCCTGACCGCGGCTGCGCACTGTGCCAGAATAGCCGGATACATCCACGTCAGATAAGCCGTTATGTCCGTCAAGCCCGTTTCGAATAGTTTGTCGACATCCAGGAAGAAACCCAAAGTCGCGCTGGTGCTCGGCTCCGGCGCGGCGCGCGGCTGGGCGCACATCGGCGTCATCCGCGAACTCGCCGGCATGGGCGTGAAGCCGGACCTCGTCGTCGGCTCGTCGGTGGGGGCCGTGGTCGGCGGCGCCCTTGCTTCGGGCAACCTGGAGCCGTTCGAGGAGTGGATCTCGGGCCTGGGCCGGGTGGACATCATCCGCCTGCTCGACGCCAAGATGACCGGCGGCGGCTTCCTGCAGGGCAAGTCGCTGATGGGTGCGATCGGCAAGCAGATCGGCGATCCGAAAATCGAGGACCTGGACATTCCCTTCGCCTGCGTCGCCACCGAACTCGACAGCGGCCGCGAGTTGTGGCTGCGCGAGGGCTCGCTGCTGGATGCCTGCCGCGCGTCGATCGCGCTGCCGGGCATGTTCGCGCCGTCGCGCGACTACGAAGACCGCCTGCTGGTGGACGGCGGCCTGGTCAATCCGGTGCCGGTGTCGCTGGCGCGCGCGATGGGCGGCGAGATCGTCATCGCGGTCAACCTGAACGGCGACCTGATCGGCCGGCACTTCTTCGTGCACGAAGACGAAGAGGCCGATGACGAGGATAGTGAACGGGAACTGGCCGCCATCGAGGAAAAGGACTCGGTGGTGGCCAAGTGGGCCGCGCGCATGAAGGCCGGCTTCGGCGTACGCCTGGATTCCTACATTTCCTCGCTGCGCAAGAAAGAAAGCCCTGATCCGGGCCTGTTCGATGTCATCGCCGGTTCCATCGACATCATGCAGGACCGCATCACCCGCTCGCGCATGGCCGGCGAGCCGCCGGACATCCTGATCACGCCCAAGCTGAGCCACATCGGCCTGATGGATTTCGACCGCGCCGAGGAGTCGATCGCCGAGGGCTGCGAAGCCACGCAGCGGCGCCATAACGAGATCGAGGCGCTGCCGGCTTCGGTGAGAAATCGCTGACCCGGTGAGCCATCTGAGAGGAGAACCCCTGTAATGAACCACAAGGTAAAGATTTTGCTAGTCGCTTCAATAGGACTGGCCTGCGCTCTGACACTGCCCGCCCAGGCCCAGAAGGCCGGCCAGTCGGCCCGGGTCATGGTAGGAACGGTCGTGAGCACCGAGCGGGTCAACCTGCAGTCCGAAGCCGCCAAAAGCGCCATTGTTGGCGGTGTGGTTGGTTACCACGCCACCTCCAACAGGAAATCCTCCTCGCGCAAGTGGAAGAACGCCGCGATCGGCGCGGCCGCCCTCGGCGGCGCGCGGCGGGCAGGCGAGGGCGACCTGACCGGCACGCTGTACACGGTGCAGATGATGGACGGCGCGCAGATGCGCGTGATCTCGGACCAGAACCAGGTCGTGGCCGGCGACTGCGTGACCGTCGAGCAGGT
>JARRQB010000295.1:0-2806 GCA_037382265.1 Gammaproteobacteria bacterium
CGGCCGGCGTGCGCCGCCCCGGCGAGCTGGTGCTGCGCTACGCCGGCCGCGAGGAACACCTGCCGCGCGCCGACGAGGCCACCCTGGCCTCGGCCCTCGCCCGCCTGGTCCGCACCGGTTCGCCGTGGCTCGTCGCCCTGCGCGGGCACGGCGAGCGCGACCTGCTGGGCAGCGCCGACACCGACCTGGGCCAGTTCGGCCGGCTGCTCGAGACCCAGGGGTTCCGGTTGGTCGCGCTGTCGCTGACCGAGACCCCGCAGATACCGGACAACACCGCCGCGCTGATCGTGGCGGCACCGGACCAGGATCTCAATGCGGCCGAACAGCGGCGCCTCGCCGACTGGCTGGAGCACGGCGGCGCACTGCTGTGGCTCGCCGAACGCCCCTTGCCGGAGGCGCTGGCACAGCGGCTGGGGCTGGCCACGCTGCCGGGCCGGGTGGTCGACGCTGCTGCGGCGGACGCGGGCCTGGACGACCCCACCGTCGCGGTGTCGGCCCGTCACCCGGCCCACCCCAGCCTCGGCACCGTCGAGGCGCCGCTGCTGTTTCCCGGCGCCCTGGCTTGGGAGGAGACGGCACAGGAGGACTGGCGAACCTGGCAGCTCGCCGCGAGCAGCCCGCGCAGCTGGAACGAGACCGGCACGGTGCGTGGCCGCGTGGCGCGCGAGGCCGCGGCCGGCGAACGGGCCGGACCGTTGCCGCTCGCACTCGCCTTCACGCGTGCGCACGCGGCCGGCGAGCAGCGGGTGGCCGTGGTCGGCGACGTCGACTGGCTCAGCGACGCCTGGCTCGGCCGGGGCGCGAACCGGCAGTTCGGCGTCGGCCTGGTACGTTGGCTCACGGCGCAGCACGGGCTGCTCGAGGCACCGCTGGCCGAGCCCCCCGACCAACGGATCGCCTGGTCGCCCGCCCTGGGAGGTGCGGCCGCGGTCCTCTGGCTGCTGCTGGCCCCCTTGGGCCTGGCGCTGACCGGCCTGTGGGTGCGCGCGCACCGGAGGCGCGGCTGATGCCGTCGTGTCCGCCCCGATCAGGCTCGAACCCGCTGGCCGGATCGGCGGGACCGCACCGGCGCCGAGCCGATGCATAGGCTGGACCAGACCAATCTGGCACTGGGTGCACTCGCACTGGTGCTGGCATGCCTGCTGTGGTGGTTCGGCCGCGGGCCGCCCGCCCCTTGGCCGCAGCTCACCGGGCTGGCGCCCGCTCAGGTGCATCAGCTCGAACTGTTCGCCGACGAGCGGCTGGTCTGGCGCCTGCTGCGCGACCCGGCGGGCTGGACCCTCACCCACCCCGAGGTCGCCCGGGCCTCGTCCGCTCGCGTGGGCGAGCTGCTCGGCCTGCTGCGCACGCCCAGCCTGGACCGCTTTCCGGCCGTCGGCACGCTCGCGCCCTACGGCCTGGACGCGCCGCGTTACCGCCTGGTCGTCGAGGGTCGGGAGCTTGCCTTCGGCGGTCTCGAACCCACCACCGGCCACCGCTACGTGCGCGTCGACGACATGGTCCACCTGATCGGCGACGGCTTCTACCACCACCTGGCCGCCGCCCCCGAGCGCTGGCGCGCGAGCGGCGACTGATGCCCGAACTGCCCGAGGTCGAGACCACCCGCCGGGGCATTGCCACCCAGGTCACTGGCCGCACCGTGGCGGCAGTGGTGGTGCGCGAGCCCCGCCTGCGCTGGCCGGTGCCCGCGGACCTGGGGCGCCTGCTGACCGGCCGGACCGTGGTCCGGGTGGGGCGGCGGGCCAAGTATCTCCTGCTCGAGTTCCCGCACGGGGTCCTGATCGTCCACCTGGGCATGTCGGGCAGCCTGCGCGTCCTGCCGGCCTCCAGCCCGGCGAGCAAGCACGACCACCTGGACCTGGTGTTCGGCGAGCACTGCCTGCGGCTGCGCGACCCGCGGCGCTTCGGTGCGGTGTTGTGGTCTGGCGCGCCGGTCGAACAGCACCCGCGCCTGGCCGGCCTGGGGCCGGAGCCGCTCGCCGACGGCTTCGACGGGGCCTATCTGGCCCGCGTGGGTCGGGCGCGCCGGATCGCGGTCAAGACCCTGATCATGGACGGCCGGGTGGTGGTCGGCGTCGGCAACATCTACGCCAACGAAGCGCTGTTCCGGGCCGGCATCCACCCGGCGCGGCGCAGCGACCGCATCGGCCCGGCCCGCTACGAACGCCTGGCCGCGCAGATCAAGACGGTGCTGCAGGAAGCCATCGCGCAGGGCGGTACCACGCTCCGCGACTTCCTACGCGAGGACGGGCAGCCGGGCTATTTCCGCATCCGCCTGCAGGTCTACGGCCGCGGCGGCGAGCCCTGCCCGGCCTGTGGGAAGGCCCTGAGGGAGGCCCGCCTGAATCAGCGCTCGACGGTGTATTGCAACCGTTGCCAGCGCTGAGCCGGGACCACGGCGGGCCGGTCGAACCTCAGCCCTGGTCGCGCAGCCGGGCGTAGATCTCGTCCTTCATCTGGGCCCGTCGCAACTTCATCGCCTCGATGGTCTCGTCGGCGATCGGCTGGCCGCGCTCCTCGAGTTCGCGGATCTCGTTGTCCAGCTGGTCGTGTTCCTTCACCTGTTCCGCAAACGCCTGATCGGCGGCCGTCAGTGCCTCAAGCCGCTCGTGGAACTCCGGAAACTCATGGTCGATGTCGTGATGCTCTGAAAGCATGTCGCCTCTCGTCGGGTTATTGGGTTTCGCTGTCCGGGTTCCGCGCCATGAGCCTACACGCGCGGCGCACCCGGCCTCGGGGGGTGTCGGCCGGCCTCCGGCCCCGATTTTACGTCCGTTGCCGCCGACCGCGCCACCGACCGGGCCAA
>JARRQB010000296.1:0-2806 GCA_037382265.1 Gammaproteobacteria bacterium
GCGAGAGCCGGTAGGCGCTGCCGACGGGGTCACCCCTTGGGCGGCGCAGCTCCCGCAGACCCGGGTTCATCCGCCCAGCATCGACTTGAGATTGGCGAGGTGCGCGGTGCCGCGTTGGCGCCGTTCCTCCGCGGAGCCCTGGTGGTCGCGCCCCTCCCAGATCAGGTCCTCGGCCGGCAGTTCGGACAGGAAGCGGCTCGGGTCGCAGGCGACCAGTTCGCCACCCCGGCGCCGCCTGCTGGCATAGGTGACGGTGAGCGTGCGCTGCGCCCGGGTGATGCCGACGTACGCCAGGCGCCGCTCCTCCTCGATGTTGCCCTCGTCGATGCTGCTGCGGTGCGGTAACAGGTCCTCCTCCATGCCGACCAGGAAGACGTGCGGGAATTCGAGGCCCTTGGCGGCGTGCAGGGTCATGAGGTGCACGCGGTCGCCGCCGGCCGCTTCGTCCCGGCGGTCGAGCACGTCGAGCAGGGCCAGGTGGCTGACCATCTCCGCCAGGGTGTCGCCGCGCAGTTCGTCCTGGTACAGCCGCTCCAGCCAGGCGATCAGTTCTTCGACGTTCTCCCAGCGCCGCCGCGCCGCCTTCTCGTTGGGGCTGGTCTGGTAAAGCCACGCCTCGTAGTCCATCTCTCGCAGCAGCCGGCGGACGGCGGCCACGGGGTGGCCTGTCTCCGCCGCGCGTGCTAGGTCTCCGGTCCAGGCCAGGAACTCGCGCAGCCGGGCGAGCGGGCGGGCGCTGACGCGGCGATCGACGCCCAACGCGCTGCAGGCCTCGCGCAGCGGCACGCCGCGCTCCGACGCATGGCTCGCCAGCTGCTCCAGGCTCTTGTGGCCGATCTCGCGCCGTGGGGTGTTCACGACCCGTAGAAAAGCGGCGTCGTCCAGCGGGTTGGCCAGCAGCCGCAGGTAGGCCATCACGTCCTTGACCTCGGTGCGGTTGAAGAACGAACCACCACCGCTCACGAAGTAGGGGATGTCGTGCGCGCGCAGGGCCTTTTCGAACACCTTGGCCTGGTGGTTGCCGCGGTACAGCACGGCATAGTCGCCGTAGGCGGTGCGCTTGAGGAAACGGTGGTGCAGCAGTTCGGTCACCACGCGGTCGGCTTCCGCCTCGTCGTCCTTGCACTGCAGGATGCGCAGTTCCTCTCCGGGACCGTGTTCGCTCCACAGTCGTTTGACGAACACATGTGGATTGTTGTCGATTAGGCGGTTGGCGGCACGCAGGATGCGACCGGTAGAGCGGTAGTTCTGTTCGAGCTTGACGACCTCCAGCCGCGGAAAGTCCTGTTGCAGACGGGCGAGGTTCTCGGGCCGCGCGCCGCGCCAGGCGTAGATGGACTGGTCGTCGTCGCCGACCGCGGTGAGCGCGCCGCGCACGCCGACCAGCAGGCGGACGAGTTCGTATTGGGCACCGTTGGTGTCCTGGTACTCGTCGACCAGCAGGTGGCGCACGCGGTTTTGCCAGCGCTCGCGCAGCCCGGTGTCGGCGCGCAGCCGTTCGACCGGCAGCAGGATGAGGTCGTCGAAGTCGACCGCGTTGTAGGCGCGCAGCGCGCGCTGGAACTCGCCGTAGACGCGCGCCTGCCAGGCGCGGATATCGTCGTCGGCGTCGCGCAGCGCGGTCGCCGGCGACACCAGGTCGTTTTTCCAGGCGGAGATGCGTCCCCGCAGTTGGCGCAGGCCGTCCTTGTCGGGCTCGTTGGCGTGGGTGATCTCGCGTAGCAGCTGTTCGGTGTCGTGCTCGTCGAAGATGCTGAAGCCCGGCTTGAGCCCGGCGGCCCGGTGTTCGCGCCGCAGCAGGTTGAGCCCGAGGGTGTGGAAGGTCGAGATCGACAGCCCGCGCACGTCCCGTCCGGCCAGCAAGGTGCCGACGCGCTGCTTCATTTCGCGCGCCGCCTTGTTGGTGAAGGTCACCGCGGCAATATGGCGCGGTGCCACCCCGGCCGCGTCGATGAGGTGCGCGATCTTGGCGGTGATCACCCGGGTCTTGCCCGAGCCGGCGCCAGCAAGCACGAGCAAGGGGCCGTCCAGGTAGCGCACGGCGCGGTTCTGTTCCGGGTTGAGGAGGATCATCGTCGGCTCGTGCATTTCCCCCGCGCGGGGCACGGGGGCGGGCGGTAGGTTTGGCGGTTGCACCGCCGTTGCCCCGTCCCGGCTCCGGCGGCTGTTCCCCGCCGTGGCGTGCCGTTCGCTCCGGGATCGCGGCGGACTTCGCCGCGTTTCGGGGCGCTGATAAGATTTCCGGGTCTAGGCGCCGGGCCCCTGGGCCTCGAACAGGGCCTTTTTCTGTCGGTAGAGTGCCGAGATGTCCTCCTCGCCGTGGCCGCTCTCCATCAGTCGCTGGTAGTGCAGCAGGGTCATCTCCACGCAGGGCAGGGTGACGTGCCGATCGGCCGCCATCGACTGGCAGATCTTCAAGTCCTTGTAGTGGAGCGCGACCTTGAAGCCCGGGTTGAAGGTGCCGCGCACCATGGTAGGCCCGCGGTGGGCGAGGAACCAGTTGCCGGCGGCACCGCCGCCGAGCAGGTCGATGACCTTGTCCAGGTCGAGGCCCTGCGCCCCGCCGAAGGCCAGCGCTTCGCCGACCGCCTGGTTGATTCCGGCGACCATGATCTGGTTCACGGCCTTGGTGGCCTGGCCGGAGCCCACCGGGCCCATGTGCTCGATCTTGCCGGTGATCACCGCGAGTAGGGGGCGCAGCCGATCCACCAAGGCGGCGTCGCCACCCAGCATCATGACCATGGTGCCCTTCTCCGCACCCTCCTTGCCGCCCGAGACCGGACCATCGAGAAAGTGGACGCCGGTC
>JARRQB010000297.1:0-2798 GCA_037382265.1 Gammaproteobacteria bacterium
GCCAGTTCGGGCACCTCCTGGGTGGGGCTCCGCGGAAAGCTCTTGTGCAGTAGCTCGGCGGTCTGTCCGGCGCGGGTCAGGGGACTGTGGGCGATCAGACCGACGGAGTCGATCAGCGCCTCAAGTCCGCGCACGCCCTCGCGCATGCGCTCCACGCCCTTCCTTGTCAGGGGGCGCAGATCGTCATTGAGGTTGCGCCGTGCGAATCGTTCCCGCTCTTCGGCGATTGCGTGACGAACTATCAGGATGTCCATGGATTTGCGCGTGTTTTTGCCAAAGCCCGATAGAATGTCAGTAGATTAACGGATAGCTACCGAGACGACATGAAGTTTTGCAGCACCTGCGCAGGCGAACTGGTCAGCCGCGTACCCCAGGGGGACAACCGCACTCGCCACGTCTGCGTGCGCTGTGGCACCGTCCATTACCAGAACCCGAAGATCGTCACCGGCTCCATCCCCGAGTGGGAGGGGCGCCTGCTGCTCTGCCGGCGCGCTATCGCCCCTCGCTACGGCTACTGGACGCTGCCGGCCGGATTTCTGGAGAACGGCGAAACGACCCACGCCGGCGCCGCGCGAGAAACGCTCGAGGAAGCCGGAGCCCGGGTCGAAGTGACCTCGCTGTTCGCCACCTTCAACCTGCCGCACATCGACCAGGTCTACATGCTGTTCCGCGCCCGTCTGCTCGATCTCGACTTCGAGCCGGGCGAGGAGAGCCTCGACGTGGCGCTGTTCCGTGAGGAGGACATCCCCTGGGGCGAACTGGCCTTCCCGGTCATCGCCGAGACGCTGAAGCTGTACTTCGCCGATCGCGCCGACCGCGGCTTCGGCAGCCACATGGGCGACATCCTGCGCGAGCCCGGTGACGGCCTGCCGCGTTACCGGGTCACCATGTTGTAGCGCTCGAGGTTCGCGCGCCCCATGCTCGGGGGACACCACCAGCGCGACGCTTCGCCGGTCTGCCGCCCCGAGGCCGGGATGGCCGGGCGGCGGGGCGAACGCACGACGGGTGGCTACCCAACGGCTCCTCGACTCGGCCGTATCGGCGTGCCCGACTCAACCCGCCGGGCTGGCTTTCAGGTCGGCGATCCGTACCCGCCATTCCGCCGGTCCGGTCTGGTGCACCGACTCCCCCCGGCTGTCGACGGCGACGGTCACGGGCATGTCCTCGACGTCGAATTCGTAAATGGCCTCCATGCCGAGATCCTCGAAGGCGACGACCCGGGAAGACTTGATCGCCTGGGACACCAGGTAGGCGGCACCGCCGACGGCCATCAGGTAGACGGCACCGTGTTACTTGATGGCCTCGATCGCGACCGGACCGCGTTCCGCCTTGCCCACCATGCCGAGCAGGCCGGTCTGGGCCAGCATCATCTCGGTGAACTTGTCCATGCGGGTCGATGTGGTGGGGCCGGCGGGGCCGACCACCTCGTCGCGCACCGGGTCGACCGGGCCGACGTAGTAGATGAAGCGGTTGGTGAAGTCGACGCCCCCGGGGAGGCTCTGGCCGCTGTCGAGCAGGTCCTTGATGCGTTTGTGCGCGGCGTCGCGGCCGGTCAGCAACTTGCCCGACAACAGGATACGGTCGCCGGGCAGCCAGCTCGCGATCTCCTCGCGGGTCACCGTGTCGAGGTTGACGCGCCGGCTGTCGGCGCTGACCTCCCAGGTTACCGCCGGCCAGTCGGCGAGCCGCGGCGGCTCGAGCACAGCGGGCCCGCTGCCGTCGAGCTCGAACTCGACGTGGCGGGTGGCCGCGCAGTTGGGAATCAGGGCGACGGGCAGGGAGGCGGCGTGCGTCGGATAGCCGAGCAGCTTGACGTCCACGACGGTGGTCAGGCCGCCCAGGCCCTGCGCGCCGATGCCGAGTGCGTTGACCCGGTCGAAAATCTCGAGTCGGAGCTCCTCGGCCGGGTCCTGCGGGCCGCGCGCCTGCAGCTCATGGATGTCGATCGGCGCCATCAGCGACTGTTTTGCCAGCACCATGGCCTTCTCCGCGGTGCCGCCCACGCCGATGCCGAGGATGCCCGGCGGACACCAGCCGGCGCCCATGCTCGGTACGGTGGCCACCACCCAGTCGGCGATGCTGTCGCTCGGGTTCAGCATGGTGAATTTGCTCTTGTTCTCCGAACCCCCGCCCTTGGCCGCCAGCCCGACTTCGACGCGATCGCCGCCAACCAGTTCGACGTGCACGACGGCCGGGGTGTTGTCGCGGGTGTTCTCGCGCTTGCCGAACGGCGGGCTGACAACAGAGGCTCGCAGGGTGTTGTCCGGGTCGGTGTAGGCGCGCCGCACGCCCTCGTCGACCAGGTCCTGCAGCGTCCGGCCGCCGCCCTCGATGCGGGCATTCATGCCCACCTTGACGAAGGCCACCACGATGCCGGTGTCCTGGCAGATCGGACGATGGCCTTCGGCCGCCATGCGCGAGTTGACCAGTATCTGTGCCAGCGCGTCCTTTGCCGCTGGCGATTGCTCGCGCTCCCACGCCTTGCCCACCGCGCGGATGTAGTCCAGCGGGTGGTAGTAGGAGATGTACTGCAGCGCGTTCGCGACGCTCTGGATAAAATCTTCTTGCTTGATGACGGACATGGACGATCTCGTATTCGATCCTAGATTTGCAGCAACAGTCGCGCCGGATCCTCCAGGCACTGCTTGATGGTCACCAGAAATTGGACTGCCTCGCGGCCGTCGATGATGCGGTGATCGTACGACAGGGCGAGGTACATCATCGGCCTTATCTCCACTTGGCCGCTCACGGCGACCGGCCGCTCGACGATGTTGTGCATGCCAAGGATGCCGCTCTGC
>JARRQB010000298.1:0-2797 GCA_037382265.1 Gammaproteobacteria bacterium
CGCGCAACGCGAGCAGTCGCAGGGCGTGCTGCGCGGCCTCGGTGTCGGCGTCGCTCAGGCTTCGGCCTCCAGCGGCGGGACGGTCTCTTCTGCCGCCTCGGTCTCGTTCGACGGCAGCAGGGCGGTCCGGATCTGCGCCTCGATCACCGCCGCCACGTCGGGATTGTCCCTGAGGAACTGGCGCACGTTCTCCTTGCCCTGGCCGATGCGGTCGCCGTTGTAGCTGTACCAGGCACCGGACTTGTCGATGACGTTCTGCTGCACGCCCAGCTCGATGATCTCGCCCTCGCGCGAGACGCCCTCGCCGTAGAGGATCTCGAACCTGGCCTCGCGAAAAGGCGGCGCCACCTTGTTCTTGACCACCTTGACCTTGGTCTCGTTGCCGATGACCTCGTCGCCCTTCTTGATCGAGCCGATGCGGCGGATGTCGAGCCGCACCGAGGCGTAGAACTTGAGCGCGTTGCCGCCGGTGGTGGTCTCGGGGCTGCCGAACATCACGCCGATCTTCATGCGGATCTGGTTGATGAAGATCACCACGCAGTTCGAGCGCTTGATGTTGGCGGTCAACTTGCGCAGCGCCTGGCTCATGAGCCGCGCCTGCAGGCCGACGTGCGAGTCGCCCATGTCGCCCTCGATCTCGGCCTTCGGCGTCAAGGCGGCGACCGAGTCGACCACCACCACGTCGACCGCGCCCGAGCGCACCAGCATGTCGGTGATCTCGAGTGCCTGTTCGCCGGTGTCGGGCTGGGACACCAGCAGGTCGTCGATGTTGACGCCCAGCTTCTCGGCATAGACCGGGTCGAGCGCGTGTTCGGCGTCGACGAAGGCGCAAGTGCCGCCGACGCGCTGTGCCTCGGCAACCATGTGCAGGGTCATGGTGGTCTTGCCCGAGGACTCCGGGCCGTAGATCTCGATCACCCGGCCGCGCGGGATGCCGCCCACGCCGAGTGCGATGTCGAGGCTGAGCGACCCGGTCGACACCACCTCGATGTTGCGCACGGCGCTGGTGTCGCCCATGCGCATCACCGAACCCTTGCCGAACTGTTTCTCGATCTGGCTCAAAGCGGCGGCCAGCGCCTTCTTGCGGTTGTCGTCCATCGGTCTCCCCCGAAACCTCGCTGTTCAAGTCGTGTGGCCTAGTCTAGTTCGTTCTCTTTTTGTTTTCCAGCTTTTTCCGCGAGCGGCCAGTGCTCGAGCACCTGGTAACGGGGCGGCGCGGGCCGCGCGAGCGACTCCACCAAGGCCAAATCCGCGCAACGCCAAAACAGGGGTTGCACCAGCCGGGCGTCGGCGAGCCGCCGAACCTTGCGCGCCAGGGTGACGTGCGGCCGGAACGGTCGCGACTCCGCCGGGTAGCCGACCGCCGCGAGGCGCGCACCGAGTCGGGCGACCAGTCCGCTCAGCTCGGCGGGGGTCTCGTCCGGCGCACACCAGGCCACCCGCGGGCGGGGCCAGCAGCCGACCCGGGTCAGCTCCAGACCCACCGGCTCAGCCTCCACCCCAGCCGCCGCCTCGCGCACGGCCGGCAGGCGCTCGAGCGGCACCGCACCGAGGAACTGCAGGGTGAGGTGCAGGTCTTCCGGGTGCACGCGGCGGGCGCCCGCGGGCAGCGCGACCGCGCGCGCCAACGCCGCCAGCCCCTGCCGCGCCGCGGCATCCGGCCACAGCGCCAGAAACAGCCGCTTGACCTCAGCCGCCATCGCACAGGCCCTCGAGCGCCCGCCGCGCGGCGGCGGCACGCACCGTCGCCCGGTCGCCGCCGAACCGACAGCGCTCGGCGCGCACCGCCCCACCGCGCTCCGCCCAAGCGAGCCAGACCAGGCCGACGGGTTTCTCGGCACTGCCCCCGCTGGGCCCCGCGATGCCGCTGACCGCCACGCTCAGGTCGGCCGAACTGCGGGCCAGGGCCCCGAGGGCCATCTCGCGCACCGTCGCCTCGCTGACCGCGCCGTGCGCCGCCAGGGTCGCGGCCGCAACGCCCAGCATCTCCTGCTTGGCGCGGTTGCTGTAGGTGACGAAGCCGCGGTCGAACCAGGCGCTCGAACCCGCCACGTCGGTAATCAGCTTGGCCACCCAGCCGCCGGTACAGGACTCGGCGGCGGTCACGACCGCGCCGCGCGCGGCCATGATGTCGCCCACGCGTTCCGCCAGTTCGTTCAGACCCTGCTCGTCCATACCCCGCCTCCCCCGTCGTCGCCGTCGCGGGCCGCCCTCCTACAGCCGCCCAGGGATTGGTTACACTGCCGGCTTCGCCGACCCGCCATCCTCGCTTAGGAGGTCAAACCCCATCATGAGCCAACCGGAAATCCTCGTCGAACGCAAACCCTCGCCTGCCAAACTCGAAGTCCTCGGTGTCTACGACTGGCCGGTCTGGCGCAAGGAGGCCTCGACCTTCCCCTGGACCTACGCACAGCGCGAAACCTGCTACGTCCTGCGCGGCCGCTTCGTCGTCACCCCCGAGGGCGGCGAACCGCAGGAGTTCAAGCGCGGCGACCTGATCACCTTCCCGCAGGGCATGAACTGCACCTGGGAGATCCTCGAGGACGTGGAAAAGCACTACGACCTGGGCTAACCCCGGCGGACCGCTCGCGAACTCTTAGCGCGGCATATCTGACGGATGATCGATGTCGGCCAGCACGCCCCTGTCGTCGGTATCGACCAGCTGCAACCGGTCCGGATAGCGCGCGAGCAGCTCGCGTGCGCCCTGGTCGCCCGACAGTCCCGCCAGCGCGGCTCCCCAGCGTGCGGAGAACCCCACCGGGTGCCCGCGCCGCCCGTCGCAACGCGGTGCAACCAG
>JARRQB010000299.1:0-2794 GCA_037382265.1 Gammaproteobacteria bacterium
ACTAATCACTGGCCTTGAGCGGCGCAGCCGCTCAAGCCAGAGCGTGCGCCGGGTGCGTGTAAGAAACCGGCGCGGTGCGGTCGTCCTCGAAGGTGACTTCCTCGTAGCTTTCCGGGCGTGCGAGCAGCTCGCGCAGGAGCAGGTTGTTCAGCTCGTGGCCGGACTTGTAGCCCGAGTAGGCGCCGATGACGCCGTGGCCGAGCAGGTAGAGGTCGCCGATGGCGTCGAGCATCTTGTGCTTGACGAACTCGTCCTCGTAACGCAGCCCGTCCTCGTTGAGCACGCGGTAATCGTCCAGCACCACCGCGTTGTCCATGCTCCCGCCGAGCACCAGGTTGCGCTCGCGCAGCATCTCGAGGTCGCGCACGAAGCCGAAGGTACGGGCGCGGGCGATCTCCTTGAGGAACGAGGTGGTCGAGAAATCGATGGACGCGAAGGAGGTGTGCGACTCGAACACCGGGTGGTTGAAGTCGATCTTGAAGGACACGCGGAAGCCGTCGTAGGGCTCGAAGCGCGCCCACTTGTCGTCCTTGCGGATCTCCACCGGCTCCAGCACGCGGATGAACTTCTTGGGCGCGGACTGCTCCTCGATGCCGGCGGACTGGATCAGGAACACGAAGGGCCCGGCGCTGCCGTCCATGATCGGCACCTCGGCCGCACTCACCTCGACGTAGGCGTTGTCGATGCCCAGGCCCGCGAAGGCGGAGAGCAGGTGCTCGACCGTCGAGATGCGCACCCCGCCCTTCTCCAGGGTGGTGGACAGCTGGGTGTCGCCCACGTTCTCGGCCTTGGCCGGGATGTCGACCGGCGTGTCGAGGTCGACGCGGCGGAACACGATCCCGGTGTTCGCCGCGGCGGGCCGCAAGGTCAGGTAGATCTTCTCGCCCGTGTGCAACCCGACACCGGTTGCGCGGATCACGTTCTTGAGCGTGCGCTGTTTGATCATCATGCCGCGTGAGTCTCCAGTGTCTGGGTCGTGGGCCGTCCACGCCCGTCGGGTCGGTGGGGCAAAAGGGTAACGCCCCGAAACCGGGTAAGGGATTTCCCTAAGATAGCGCTTTCACACGCCAATTGCAATATGACCGGGGCGTTTCGTCAATCCGCCTGACGCCTAAGGAAGGCCGGGATATCCAGGTAATCCATGTTGCGGTCCTCCGCGGCTTCGGCCATCCCGACCGCCCGTTTCTTGTGCTGGGCGCCGTTGCGAATCGCCGTGGGCACGTCCAGTGCGCCGTAGCTCTCGGGCGCAGGCTCGACCTCTTCCTTCTTGTCCACCAGACGCACCGGCCGCGCTTCCGCCTGCGCCGCCTGCGCGGCGGGGGCAAGCCGGTAGCTCTCGCCGTCGCCGAGGCCCGTGGCGACCACGGTGACGCGCAGCTCGTCGTGCATCTCGGCGTCGATCACGGTGCCGACTACCACGGTCGCGTCGTCGCGGGCGAACTCCTTCACCGTGGTGCCGACCTCGTCGAACTCGCCGATCGCCATGTCGAGACCCGCGGTGATGTTGACCAGGATGCCCTTGGCCCCGGACAGGTTGATGTCCTCGAGCAGCGGGCTGCGGATAGCCGCCTCGGCCGCTTCGCGGGCGCGGTTCTCGCCGGTGGCGCGGCCGGAGCCCATCATGGCGAGACCCATCTCCGACATCACCGTGCGCACGTCGGCGAAGTCGACGTTGATCAGGCCCGGGCGGGTGATCAGTTCCGCGATGCCCTGCACGGCGTTCAACAGCACGTCGTTGGCCGCCTTGAAGGCGTCGAGCAGCGAGGTGGCTTTGCCGAGCACCGCCAGCAGCTTCTCGTTGGGGATGGTGATGAGCGAGTCGACGTGCTGCGACAGCGCGGCGATGCCCGCCTCGGCCACGCGCCGGCGCTTGGCACCCTCGAACGGGAACGGTTTGGTGACCACCGCCACGGTGAGGATGCCGAGTTCCTTGGCGATCTCGGCGACCACCGGCGCGGCCCCGGTGCCGGTACCGCCGCCCATGCCGGCGGTGATGAACACCATGTCGGAGCCCTCCAGGGCCTCATGGATGCGGTCGCGGTCCTCGCGCGCGGCCTGCTCGCCGACTTCGGGGTTGGCGCCGGCCCCGAGCCCCTGGGTGATGTTGGAACCGAGTTGCAGGACGGTGCGCACCGAGGTGTTCTTCAACGCCTGGGCGTCGGTGTTGGCGCAGATGAAGTCCACGCCCTCGATGGTCGACTTGAGCATGTGGTTGACGGCGTTGCCGCCGCCGCCGCCCACACCGACGACCTTGATCACTGCGTTGTTGCTGTCGACATCCATTAACTCAAACATTTCCCCTACCTCCCGATGGTTACGCCGCGACGGAATAGGACACCGTCATAACCCAGTTAGAAATTGCCCTGAAACCAACTCTTCATCCGCTCCAGGGCCGCCTTGAAACCTCCCCGAGTCCCCTCGGGAATCCTGACCGCGCGATTGCGGTTACCGAACAGCAGCAACCCCACGCCAGTGGCGTGTATCGGGTTGCGCACCACGTCCACGAGGCCCGTGACGTACTGCGGCACGCCGAGCCGCACGGGCATGTGAAAGACCTCTTCCGCCAGTTCGATCAGCCCCTCCATCTTCGCGCTGCCGCCGGTGAGCACCACGCCACCGGCCACCAGGTCCTCGAACCCGGAGCGCCGCAGTTCGGCCTGGATCAGGACCAGCAGCTCCTCGTAGCGCGGCTCGACCACCTCCGCCAGGGTCTGGCGGCTCAGCCGCCGCGGCGGCCGGTCGCCGATGCTCGGCACCTCGATGGTCTCGCCCTCGCCGGCCAGCTGGGTGAGGG
>JARRQB010000300.1:0-2777 GCA_037382265.1 Gammaproteobacteria bacterium
GCCTACCCCGAGCTGGTGCGCGGCCAGGCCCACGTCGAGCGGGTGCTGCGGCAGGAAGAGGAACGCTTTGCCGAGACCATCGAACAGGGCATGGGCATCCTCGAGGAGGCCATCAAGGGTCTGTCCGGCAAGCGCATCCCCGGCGAGGTGGTGTTCAAGCTCTACGACACCTACGGCTTTCCGACCGACCTGACCGCCGACATTGCACGCGAGCGCGGGCTGAGCCTGGACATGGCGGGCTTCGACCGGGAGATGGCCGCGCAGCGCGAGCGCGCGCGCGCCGCCAGCCAGTTCGGCCAGACCCAGACCGTCGAGCTGGAACTCGAGGGCGATACCGACTTCACCGGCTACGAGCGCCTCAGCGACCAGGCAACCGTCATCGCGCTGTTCCGCGACGGGGCCTCGGCCGAAGCCCTGGCCGACGGCGAGGAAGGCATGGTGGTGCTCGATCGCACGCCTTTCTATGCGGAGTCCGGCGGCCAGGTCGGCGATACCGGCCGGCTCGCCGCGGCTCAGACCGGCGCCTTCCAGGTCCTCGACACCCGCAAGCAGGGCGGTAAGGTGTTCGCGCACGTCGGCCGGGTCGTCGACGGCGAACTGCACGTTGGCGACACCGTGGCGGCCGAGGTGGACCCCTCCGCGCGGCAGGCCACGGCGCTGAACCACTCGGCCACCCACTTGCTGCACGCCGCGCTGCGCCGCGTGTTGGGCGATCACGTGCAGCAAAAGGGCTCGTTGGTGGACGCCGAGCGGCTGCGCTTCGACTTCGCCCACTTCGAACCGGTCAGCCGCGACCAGCTGATCGAGATCGAGCGCCTGGTCAACGCACAGATCCGCAGCAACAACACGGTCGAGACCCGGCTGATGGCGCTCGAGGACGCCAAGGCCTCCGGCGCCATGGCGCTGTTCGGTGAGAAGTACGACGAGCAGGTGCGGGTGCTGCGCATGGGCGATTTCTCGGTCGAACTGTGCGGCGGTACGCACGTGCGGGCGACCGGCGACATCGGTCTGCTCAAGATCGTCTCGGAACAGGGCATCGCCTCGGGTGTGCGCCGCATCGAGGCCGTCACAGGCGGCAAGGCCCTGGCCTGGGTGGAGGCCGACGAGGCCCGACTGCTGCGCATTGCGGGCCTGGTGAACGCCGGGCGCGAGGATCTCGACGAGAAGATCGCCAGGCTGCTCGAGCGGCACAAGCGCCTCGAAAAGGAGCTCGAACAGCTCAAGGGCAAGCTGGCCTCGGCCGCGGGCTCGGACCTCGCCGCGCAGGCGGTCGACGTGGCTGGCGTCAAGGTCCTGGCGTCCGCCGTGGAAGGCGCCGACGTGAAGGGGCTGCGCGACACCCTGGACCAGCTCAAGAACAAGCTCGGCAGGGCGGTGATCGTGCTGGCCACCGTCAACGGCGACAAGGTCAGCCTGGTGGCGGGCGTCACCAAGGACTGCACCGACAAGGTCAAGGCGGGTGACCTGATCAAGACGGTCGCCGAGCAGGTCGGCGGCAAGGGGGGCGGCCGTCCCGACATGGCCCAGGCCGGCGGCAACAACCCCGACGGCCTGCCGGCGGCACTTGCCGCCGTCGAGCCCTGGGTGCGTGAGCGGTTGAACTAGCCTGCCGCCTTGGCGGCGGGTGCCCGGTCGACCCGGTGCAGCGTGCCGGCGGCCCGCGCGGGACGGCCGCGCGCGTCGCGCTCCACCCCGCGGCCGCGCTCGAGCACCCAGACCCAGGGCCCTTCCCGGTGGCGCATTCGATAGGTCGTCTCGTACGCCGGGGTCTCGCCGCGCAGGTGGCGATGCAGCTGAATTTCGACCCAGGGCGTGTCTTCCGGGTGGCGCAGCTCTTCGTAGGCGTCGATGTGCCGAGGCGTCTGCTCGGGCGGGTAGCCGAGCATGCGCTGCCAGGCCGCGCCGAGCGCCATCTCGCCGGTGGCGATGTTCCAGTCCCACAGCCCGAGGTCGGCGCCGCGCAGCGCTAGCGTCATGCGCTGCTCGCTGACGCGCAGTGCGGTTTCGGCCTGCTTGCGTTCGCCGATGTCGAGTGCGGTCAGGACATAGGCGGGTGGCTGCTCTTGCGCGCAGAAGGTCACGCGGGCCTCTGCGGGATAGACGCTGCCGTCCTTGCGGCGGTGGGCGAAGTCCAGGGTGAGCGCGGGGGTGTGGCCGTCGCGCAGAGCCCTGAGCCGAGTCTGAAAGTCTTGGGCGGCGAAGTCCGCGCTGAGGTCCGCGAGCGCCATCTGGCGCAACTCCGCGACCGTGTGGCCGGTCGCGCGCACGGCGCTGGCGTTGGCCAGCAGGAGGCGCTGGTCGTCGCCGGCAACCAGGAAGACCTCCTGGTCGATCGCGGCCAACAGACGTTCGAGCCGGGCGCTGCGCTGCGCTTGGGCGAACTCGCGGGTCATTTCCAGGACGTACCCGCACAGGTGGGTCACCGTACCCGCGCTGTCACGCTCGCAGGCGGTGATCTCCTTGACCCAGCACATGCGTCCGCGGCTGCCCAGCATGCGATAGGGTTGGTGCTCGAACTGGTCGATACCGCGGGCCAGTGCCGTGCGTACCTCCAACTGCACCCGCGCCAGGTCCGCGGGGTGGATGCAATCGTCGGGGCGCATCGGCCGCGCCGTCAGGACGGTCGCCGGGTAGCCGAGCAGTGTCTCCACGTTGGGACTGACCCGCTCGATCGGCCAGCCCGCGGTGTTGCGCCAGCGAAACAACATCAGCGGACCGGTGTGGAAACGGTCGATCAGCGCCGCGGGCGCGGCCGCCCGGTACTCTGCCGCGTCGCC